>JANLXP010000972.1:0-3354 GCA_031365165.1 Alphaproteobacteria bacterium | reverse complement strand
AGCGTTCGGTGGCGCCTTTGCCTTCGCCGATCGGCTCGCCGTTGACGTGCGTGACGATGGCGCCATTCCGGACACCGCCGGCTGCCGCCGGTGCGCCGTCGACGGCGAGCGCTACGGTGACTGCGTTCGTGAGCGCGAAATCGCTGGTTAGGCGTGCGCGATCTTCGGGGTTCTGGAAGTTAGCCAGCGACCACACGACGAGGCCGATGTCGGCTTTCGTTTGCTTGCGCTCGGCGCAGTCGCCGGCGGCGGCCTTACGGAGGCGGAAGCCTACGCGTTCGACGCGCGCGCGTTCGTCCATGTATTTTGCGAGCCCGCCGGTGACGCTGATTGGCGAGGGGCGGCTCGTGATCGGTGCTTCGCGATCGGGCGTCGACGCGCAGGCGCCAAGAGTGAGAGCGGCGAGGAGCGGCAGGAAGGGTAAGCGCTGCATCACGAGGCTCAATCGAGTTGGAACGTCAACGACTTCAGATAGGCGGTTTCGGGCAGTTGAGGGTGCACCGGATGGTCGCCGGCCGCACCTGCCGATCGGATCAGGCGCGCGTTGCGATCTGCGCGCGCAATGCCAAGCGCGCTCTCGGTTTGGAACCGGGCGAGGTCTATCGCGTGGCTGCAGGAGGAGAGGCACAGGAAGCCTCCCGGCGCGACCAGGGGTGCTGCCAAGCGGGCGAGTTTGCGATAGCCGCGGGCGCCCGATTCCAGATCCTTCTTCGAGCGCGCGAACGGCGGCGGGTCGCAGGAGACGATGTCGAAGCGCTCGCCTGCGGGGCGGATTTCTTCGAGTTCCTCCAGCACGTCGCAGCGGCGGAACTCGGCGGTCAGCGTGAGGTCGTGGGTGCGGGCGCTTTCGGTCGCAGCGTCGAGCGCGCTTTGCGAGGAGTCCATGAAGAGCGCGGACTTTGCGCCTGCCTTCAGTGCACCCAAGCCCAGCGCGCCGAGATAACAGAACGCATCGAGCACGGTCGCGCCTTTGGCGAGCTTGGTCAGGAAGGCGCGGTTGTCGTGCTGGTCGAAGAACCAGCCGGTTTTTTGTCCGTTGATCGGGTCAACCGTGTGGCGGATGCCGGCCTCTTCGACGTGCACGCCCGCCATCAGATCGCCGTGTGCGATGCGGACGTCGTCTTTCAGGCCTTCATGCGCGCGCGAGGGCGAGTCGCTTTTGACGACGATCGCGCGCGGTTTGAATTCGCTTTTGAGCGCCGCGATCCAATGCTCTTCGAGCGCGTCCATGCCGGCCGTGCCCGACTGCACGACGAAGACGTCGTTGAAGCGGTCGATCACAAGGCCTGGGCAGCCATCGGCTTCGGCGTGGATCAGGCGGTAATAGGGTGCTCCGAACAGCTTGTCGCGCAACGCTCTCGCGCGGTCGAAGCGGTCGCGAAAGAAGCCCGCATCGACCTTCGCGCCGGGTTCGCGGACGAGCATGCGGGCCGCAATCAGGCTGTGCGGGTTGAAGTAGGCGGTGCCGAGTTCCGCGTCGCGGGCGTCGATCAGATCGACGAGCGATCCCGGTTTCAGCGCCTTCGCGGCCGCACTCATGGCGATTTCGTTCGAATACGCCCACGGCGATCCGGATCGGATGCGCGCGTCGTGTTTCTGTTGGAGGCGGATCTTCGGGCGTGCCGTCACAGCATCGCCGCGAGCACGCGGTCCGGCGGCTTGTGGCCGTCGGCGAAGGTCTTGATGTTGATGATGACCTTTTCACCCATGTCGACACGGCCTTCCATTGTGGCCGAGCCCATGTGCGGCAGCAGCACGACGTTCTTGAGTTTCAGCAGCTTTGGATTGACCGCCGGTTCGTGCTCGAACACGTCCAATCCGGCGCCCGCCAATTCGTTCGCTTCCAGCATCCTGGCGAGCGCGTTCTCGTCGATCACTTCGCCGCGCGATGTGTTGACGAGGTAGGCGGTCGGTTTCATCAGCTTCAGCCGGCGCGCCGAGAGCAAGTGATAAGTCGCCGGCGTATGCGGGCAGTTGACGGAGACGATGTCCATGCGGGCCAGCATCTGATCGAGGCTGTCCCAGTAGGTCGCCTCCAACTCTTCTTCCATCGGCTTCGGCACGGGCTTGCGGTTGTTGTAGTGGATCTGCAGGCCAAACGCCTTCGCGCGGCGCGCCACCGCTTGGCCGATGCGGCCCATGCCGATGATGCCCAAACGCTTGCCGGTGAGGCGGTGGCCCAGCATCCAGGTCGGCGACCAACCCTTAAAGTCGCCCTTCGAGAGCACGCCGGCACCTTCGACCATGCGGCGGGGAACGGCCAAGATCAGCGCCAGCGCGATGTCGGCCGTGTCGTCCGTTAAGACGCCTGGCGTGTTCGTGACGGTGATGCCGCGGGCACGTGCGGTTTCCAAATCGATGTTGTCGACGCCTGCGCCGAAGTTCGCGATCAGCCTCAAACGCTCGCCCGAACGCGCCAGAATCCGCGAGTCCAGCCGGTCGGTAACGGTTGGAACCAGGACGTCGGCCTGCTGCACCGCTTCAGTCAATTGTTCGCGCGACATCGGCATGTCGTCCACGTTCAGGCGCGCGTCGAAGAGTTCGCGCATACGGGTTTCGATCGCGTCGGGCAGCTTGCGGGTGACGATGACGAGCGGTTTCTTAGCGGGCATTTCCACTCTCTAGCAGGGGCGGGGGCTCCTTCCTAGGGCCTCCGCACGGCGGCTTTTTATCTTCAGGCGATAACGTAATGTTAAGCGGCGACCTGCTGATATTGCTCATCATTTCTTACCTTCGGCACGAGCGCCGGGCGCCCCTTCTGGGACCGGCTACGAGGCAGGCTTTGCGCAACTGGGCGTCACTCTTCACATGGTTGGTTCTGGCGCCTTTCGTAGCGGCGAGCACGGGCGTGCCCATGCCGCAGGCGAAGCCGGCGTTGGATGTCGTTGCACTCGCAACCGTTCCGCCGCCGAGCGTGGCGACCGGCATGCCGGTGCCGCGCTGGGTGACGATCAAGGCGGGGCGCGTCAACGTGCGGCGCGGACCGTCGCTCGAAGACATCGTGCTGTGGACTTACGTGAAGCCCGGGTTGCCGGTTGAAATCATCGCCGAGTACGACAGCTGGCGGCGCATCCGCGACGTCGAGGGACAGACCGGCTGGGTCAAGTCCGTGATGCTCGATGGACGCCGGCGGGTGCTGTTCACGGGCCGCGTCAACACCGCGATCTTGCGCGAGCCGAAGGGTGAGGCCGATGCGGTTGCTTTGGCAGCGCCGGGGCTCATCGCCGACCTCGTCGCTTGCGACGGCGAATGGTGCGAAGTTTCCGCGCGGGGCTATGACGGCTTCGTGACGCGCGACCGGTTGTGGGGCGTGCGCGCCAACGACAACGGACGCTGACCGCCTTTGCAGCGTTC
>JANLXP010000399.1:0-2051 GCA_031365165.1 Alphaproteobacteria bacterium | reverse complement strand
GGCGTCTGCGGTTTGCGAGCGGTCGCCATCGCGGACGCACGCGACACAGCAAACCTAACCGTGGTCGCCAAGCATGCGGATGAGGGTGCGGCGCGAGAAGTTATACAGGCGCTTTTCGACGAAGAATTCTTCGACAATGTCGTTCGCTGCAATGCGAGCCACGTCGGGCACTTCGATCAGGAGGTAGCCACCGGGTGCCAGCGCCGCGCGGTGAGCCAGCAATGCCTCGCGCGCGCTCTTCAGGCGCTCCAGCGTGTGGCAAGAATAGATGAGATCAAAACCTTCGTCTTCGAGCCGCGTGTCTTCGAAGCGGGCGTTGAGCCAGGTGAAGCCGGGTTTGCGTGCCCAGGCTGCTGCGAGGCGTTCGTTCGGTTCGATACCGATGATCGCCGCTTTCGGGTAGGCCGCTTTCAGTTCGAGCGCGAAGGCGCCTCTGTGCGCGCCGATGTCGAGGACGCGAAGCGGCTTGTCCTTCCGCAAGAACGGGCGGAGCGTCGCAAGGTTGGCCTCGGCGCGGAACCCCTTTGCATGACGCAAGTGGCTGCGGGCCCGCGGGTTACCAGCGATACGCTCGCGCGGCACGCTTTGCAGCAAGCCGCAATGCGAGCAGAGCCATACCTGCCGGCGCGCCGCATTTTCCGGAGCGTAGGCGTGCTCGAGTGTCGTGCCGCGGCAAAGATCGCAGGTCAAAGGCAAGGGTTTATCCGCGCTGTCGATGATCGAAGCGTGCGCGCGACGAGTTAAATCTGAGTTAGAGCGCGAAAGGCGACGGCGCCGCTGTGTCTAATATGCGACGCGGTACTCGGCGCGGCGGTGATAGCCCAGCATTTCCATCACGTCGCCAGCGACCATTTGGAACTGCTGCGTCTGCTCACTCGTCAGCGGATAGTCCTCAGGACGCGTAACGTTATGCGGGCGATTTAAGAGCCCCATGATCCTGTCATCCCACGGCAGCCCCAAGAAGTTGAGCAAGCCTTGACGTGCGTCGGCGCGCGTCGCCAGGTCTTCGAGGCGCACGGTGTGGCGGCGCGTCTCGGGGATCATGTCCAGGTCGTGGACGATCGTGCGGTTGATCTCACCCCAATGGAACGCGATGCGCTGAAACTGGTTATAGGTAAGGAACTCGTGTTCCTGAGCATGGCCGCGCGGGGGAAGCGGCCACCAGTATTTCTTTTCCGGTGGCGGTGCGGGCAATTCACCTTTCGCGTCGTAGTAGCGTTGCATGACGGCGGTCGAGCGGTCGTCGTAGCACTCGGACCCGTGCTTGTGCAGGTAGGAGCTTGCGACTTTGCGCCCGTCGCGCACGAGATGGATGTAGTGTGCGTTCGGGAACAGCCGGTCGAGCGCTGGGATCAACCACGACAGTTTGCAGGACGAGTCGCCCCAAAGCGGTGCGTCGGCGTAGTAGACGGCGGCGGCGTGTGTAGCGCGTAGCGTGTGCAAGGCCTCGCCGAGGCCGATCATACCCATGTGATGTTTCACGGCGACGGGTTGGATGTGATGCACCATATATTCGTGGTGCATTTCGACCTGCGGGAAACACGAGAACAAGCGCTCCATCATCGCCGTTCCGGATCGTCCAGATGACACGACGAAGAACGGTTTGGTTTCAGCGGTCATTCGTTCTTCGTGTTTTGAAAGTGGTGGCGCGGTTCGTGTGCGCGGCCGGAGCGCACTTTATGAAGTTGGTAACGGTTCGGCCTTTAGAATTGGTTAACGCGATTTTACGTTTGCCGGAGGCCACCCATGCCGAAGAAGCCGCACATCGCCGCCATCGTGCAAGCGCGGATGAAGTCGACGCGTTTGCCGGGAAAGGTGATGGCGCCGATCGTGGGTGAGCCGTTGATCTGGCACATCCTGCACCGGCTCAAGAAGTCCGAGCTTATCGAGACGATTTGCGTGGCGACGACGCGCGATCCGTCGGACGACGCGTTGGCGGCCTATGCGGAAGCACAAGGCGTGAGAGTCGTGCGTGGACCTGAGGACGATGTGCTGGGCCGGCTGGCGCTCGCTTCTTATTCGATCGATCCAGACGTGATTGTGCGGGTAAA
>JANLXP010000395.1:0-2460 GCA_031365165.1 Alphaproteobacteria bacterium | reverse complement strand
GGCGTCTGCTCCAGGATTTTGATGAACTGGGGCGCCATGTCCTTGACCGTGATCGCGCCCAGCATGTCGAACTTCGCACCGCGTGATTTCGCAACGGCACCAGCGGACGAACAGCCATTGACCGAACGATAGAGATCGATGGCTAGCGCCTTCGCCTGTTCTTGCTTCGCCTTCGACACGCCGTCGGAAAGCGGTATCGAAAGCCGCCCGAGTTGCAGCACGCCCTTCATCTTCGAAGCCGTCTGAGGTTTTTCCGGCGCCGCCGCCTCAGGGATCGAGACCTTCGAGTCCCTCGACAGCTTCTTTTCGCGCAGGCCAAGGACATAGTAGCCGCCCGTCGCGCGGATCGGTTCCGAGATGCCGCCCGGTGACATCTTGCGCAAAACTTCTGCGACCGGCGCTTGCACGTCGCCTTCGCCGATCCAACCGATGTCGCCACCGTTGGTCCGCGACGCCGACTGGCTGAATTGACGCGCAATCGCCGAGAACGTAGCGCCGCTGCGCAAATTCCCAAGGATGCTCTGAATGTTTTTCTTCGCTTGCTCTTCGGCTTCCGGAGCGTCGACCGCGACGAAAATCTCGGAAACCAGATACTGCGTCTGCGACGCCGCGGTCATGGCCTGCTGGTAGGCGGCATCGACCTCGTCGTCCGACACGGTCACGCGCGGCGCAAGGCGCCCCTGGATCAGCTTTTGCCAAGCAAGGTCGGCTTTCAGCTGGTTCTGCAAGGTCGCACGCGCGATGCCGTTGTCGTCCAGCATCTTGTTGATCGCGTCGGTCGACGTTTGATTCTGCTGAGCGATACGTTTGAAGTTCTTGTCGAGGTCGTCGGTCGTGATCTTGACGTTGGCCTTCTGCGCTTCCTGCAACTGCAAAAGCTCGTCGACAAGCTGGCGCAACACCTGCGGCCGCAGGCGCTTGGCGGCGTCCGCGCCTTGGGCGTTCGAGGTGATCATCACAAGCTTGATGCGCTGTTCCAGATCGTAGGTCGAAATGATGATGTCGTTCACCACCGCGGCAGCACGCATCGTGCGCGGCTCTTGCGTGGCACCTGCGGCGCTGGAGTGATCGCCGGATACGGCCAGCATCGCCGCGACGCAAAACCCGACGGCGCCGGCAAATCGAAACGTGAGAACAGGAGAACGACGAGACATCGCAAAAATCCGCGAAACGAGAGCGACTGAAAAGGACAGGGGCACGGCGCAGAACGACTCAACCGCGCGAGCCCGTCACAACGTCCGGGAGAATAACCACTTCTCTAGGCGGATCAATGGTGGTTACGCCAGGACGGCGGTGCCGATTCCGGCCTCAATTCACGCCTTTCAGGCGGAACGTGAACAAGAACGACGAAGAGGGCTCGATGTCGCGGTCGCGGGTGAACCGGCGACGGAAGTCCAAGCCGAATTCCGCGCAGTCGTCTTCATAGGAAAAGCCGAACTTGCTTTCGATCATTTGCTCGTCGGCCAGGTCGCGCCGGCCCGATGCGCGAAGCCAAATGTGCTCGATCGTACGCAGGCGGCCTTCAAGCGAGATTTCCTCGCGCTGGGTCGGGATCAAGGGATCCGGTTCCAACAACAGGTAGCCCGCCTTGAACGAGTACCAGTCGATGTCGAACGCCTCGGCGTAGATTTCGTTGCGCTCGTAGCGTAGCGCGCTCTGGTCGATGCGGAAGCGATGCACGAGGCGGATGTTGCTGTCCGGCTGAATGGTCAAGCGGCCGACAAAGTCGGATTGCTGGTTACGCAAACCCGATTGCTCAGTGAATGCATCGTCCTCGTGGAAGCGGTAGCTCTCACCGACAATCGCCTCGACAAAGCCCTCGTCGAAATAGGCGGCCGCGCGGAAGCCCACATTCACCCGCGGCCCGGTTTCCCAACGGTCGAGGCCCGGGAATTTGTTGTACGAAAACAGGTTCGTTTCGTCGAATTCGAACGCGGCGCTGTCTTCGTTCGGAATCTCGTCCGGATTGCCGCCATAGGGTGCGCCGATCACCTGCACGATCGGCTCGATCACCTGCTTCCAACCCCAGTCGGTCCGCACCATCGGGTAGCGCCACTCAAGGCCGGCCCACGGCAAGAAGCGCCCGACCGTCTGCTCATCCGTGCCGCTCACGCCCGTGTCGGTCACGTGATAGCCGTCGGCGCGTAGGTTCGCGAAGAACGTGAACAGGTGCCCGCCTGTGGTCGTCACCGGCAGCTTCCATGATGCGGTCGACGAAACGCGCGCCGTATCGCGACCCTCGCCGCGGTGCAGATAGAGCGCGTTGCCGACAAGCTGGAACCGTCCGCCGAGCACGGCCTCGTCGGGCACGTACTCAAGTTCGACGAGCGGCAGCACCAGCGGCGTCGTACCCGGATCGTCCGTCTCGCGCAGGCCTTGGAAGTACCATCCGTTGACCGCGGCATACGAACGCCCGTCGATGCCCTCGATGAACAGGTTGTTGACCAACCGGTCCTTCGA
>JANLXP010000846.1:0-2341 GCA_031365165.1 Alphaproteobacteria bacterium | reverse complement strand
GTTGGAGCACCGCCCTTCGAAAGGCTGGCCACGAACGCAGGCAAGGTATCGGCGGCGTTCTGACAACTGACAGTCACGGTCATGTTCGCGGTCGTCGCCGTCCCCGACGAAGCATTGTAGTTGCCGAAATTTAGATTTGTCGCCGCGACCAAAATTGGACGCGCGGGAACGTTGCACGTCGCCGCAAGCACCGGCCACGGCACCGCAACAGCCCAAAGCAGCGCGAACGCGCGCAACACGCTGGATGAAAGGAGGCGTTTCACACGGGTGATCATACTGTAAGCGGCGGCCGCCAGCGCTCGACTTATTTCTGCGCACGACCAAACGACCTTTACGAAAAATAAACCGTCGCCGCTCGCGAGTCGCCAAGGTGCTACTCGCCGAACGCGCAAGCGATCGGCCCAAGCCGCGGGATCTCCCCAGGACTCGGCGGAGGCGGCGCCGTTAGCTTGAGGCGGCACAGGCCGAACTTTGTCTCAAGCACGATCTCGAGCGGCAGCTTTAGGTCCGAGATGAACAAGGCGCCGTGATACCCCACGATCCAAGGGGTCGTATCGCCGGACAAATGCACCGTCGTCCCGACATCGGGGTATGTGCCATCCGGCAATGTCACCGCGAGCGACAGTGGGCGCTCCTTTTCCGGCGCCAAGCTTACGGAAGCGCCGCCGCGCCCCGGCACCACGTCGATGTCGGTTCGTGCCAAGACCTGCGACATGTCATAGCCCGCCGGGTCGACTGCAATGTGATTGCGGGTGAACGGCACGAGGCCGGTAAGCAACGCAACGCCGCTTTCGTCGGATTCCGCAACCAAGCGGTTTTCGCGGTAGAGACGGACGCCAGGTTCACCCGCATCGACAAGCGCGAACGCGCCATCGAGCTTGCGCGTGAAGAAAGCAGTGTCGCCGGTCGATACGATCGCGCCCGACACTTCGGCTTGCGCCGATAGATGGCCGTCGGCAAACGCAAGCCTGCCGTCCAGCGCAGCGTTCTGCGCTTCCCAACGGCCATCCGCGTTGAATTGGGTGAAGTCGCCCTGACGCGCTTGCAATCGATAGCCAAGGACGCCGTCCGGCGAGGCCGGCTGTTCCAGCGTCGCACGCACTTCCATGTCACCTTCGTGCGCGGTCACAGCGGCGGTGGCGTAAGGTCCTCCGCCACCCAACGGCACAGTGAGAAACGTCTCGGCCAGCAGTGCGTCGCGCTCTACGTCATAGACGCTCGTCACACCGAACGTCGCGGTTCCGATCGACATCGAATAGGTTGCCGTCGCCAACGTCGCGCGCTCGTGATTCTGTTGCTCCCGGCGCAAATAGGTTAGCGACAGAGAACCGTAATCCTGAAGATCCAATCCGCCGCCGAGTTGCAACGTCTCACGCGGCAAGGAAGCCGCATCGTCGATGGCGGCAACATCGCGATAGAAAGGTGTTGCCGCTTCGAAGCTGGCAAATAGGTTTGCAGAGCCGAACTGCAACGACAACGCCATCGATCCGAAGCCACCGTCGCCAACGTCGCTTGTGCTGCCCACCCCCGCCAAGCGCAACGATCCGAAATCGAACAGCGAAAGCACCCCGCCTACACCGACGACGGCGACTGCCGGTGTCGCTTCCGCATGTCCTTCGATTGTGAGGTCGTCGCTGAAGCCATGCCGCAAGGTCGCCGACACCATCGCGTCGCCGTAGTCGAAATTTTTTAGCCCGTAGGATTTGCGCAAAAAGCCCGCTTCAAGACTGTAGGACGTCAGCCCTTCCGCCAGCATTTCACTGTCCGTGTAATAGCTAATCGTCCGCCGCGTTTCGCGGCCGAGCAGATCGCGCACGACGACGGTCGCCTGCCCTCCCCCCGTGACGATCGGCAAGTCGCGTACGTCGAACGGTCCCGCCGGCACGTCTTCGGACAACACCTTCGACGCGCCGACGAATACGTCGACCGACCCCGGAACCGCCGCCTCGCCGAAAAAGTCCGGCATCGGAATCGTGACCAGATCAGGCTGAAGCGAAAAGTCGCGCGCGATTTGCACCCCGCCAAAACGCACGGAGCGGGACCAACCGACCCCGCCTGAAACCGCATCGCCGACCGTGAGCCGCCTGAGTTCTGGCGGATCATCGAGCGTCCACGAGCTGTCGAGCCTCAGCGCTTGTCGCCCGTTCTCATCCGCAACCGCAAAGCCGTTCGTCGTGAAAGTGCCGATCGGCGTAAACGCGGAGAGAGCCAGCGCGCCGTCGATCGAAGTTTTTCGCAACGACGAGGTGGCAGCGAGCGGCAGGTCGTGGCGGACACGCCCGTCACCGCATTTGCGGCGGAGTATGATGTCGTTTTGACCGAAAGCGATGCCACCTCGTCG
>JANLXP010000822.1:0-1359 GCA_031365165.1 Alphaproteobacteria bacterium | reverse complement strand
GTCGACGTGCGCGACGAGGCGAACGTCGCCGAAGCGATCGAACAAACCGCGCAGAAATTCGGCGGCATCGACATCTGCGTGAACAACGCGAGCGCGATCCAGCTCACGCCGACCACGATGACCGACATGAAGCGCTACGATCTGATGCATCAGGTCAACACGCGCGGCACGTTTATGGTTTCGAAATACTGCGTGCCGCATCTGAAGAAGGCGGCGAACCCGCACATCTTGAATCTCTCCCCGCCGCTCGACATGAGCGAGAAGTGGTTCGCCAACCACGTCGCCTACACGATGGCGAAGTTCGGAATGAGCATGTGCGTGCTTGGCATGGCGGGCGAGTTCCGCGCGGACGGCATCGCCGTCAACGCACTCTGGCCGCGCACCGGCATCGCAACCGCCGCGATCAGGAACGCACTCGCGGGCGACGAAGGCATGAAGATGTGCCGCACCCCCGAAATCATGGCCGACGCCGCCCACGTGATTCTGACGAAACCGTCGCGCGACTTCACCGGCCAATTCTGCGTCGACGACACCGTCCTCTGGGATGCCGGCATCCGCGACTTCGACCAATACCGCGTCGACCCCACGCGCGACCTCATGCCCGACTTCTTCGTGCCGGAGTCGTCAAAGCCGCCGGTGAGTCTCAAGGCCGCGCGCTGACTTCCTGGGACCGCCGGCATCCTGCCGGCCCTTGCTGAAGCTCAACCGCGCCAAAAGCCGGCAAGATGCCGGCGGTCCCAGGAATTGCGCACCACCGCACATCGCGATAAATCACTCCCATGACCGCAGACATCGTCGTTCAAGACCGCGAAGAGCTCACCTACCTCCTGTGCGAGGCGGCGGAGTTCGAGCATGCGGTGATGTGTACCTACCTCTATGCGATGTGGTCGCTGAAGCGTGAGGAGAGCGAAGGCGTCACCAAGGACGAACTCGCAGCCATCGAACGCTGGCGCCTTTTGCTTCGTCAAATCGCGCGCGAGGAGATGCTGCATCTAGCGCTCGTGAACAACATGCTGGCCGCGTTGGGCTCGGCGCCGCATCTGTGGAAGCCGGAGTTTCCCGTCCGCCCTGGGCGCTTTCCCGCCGACGTGGTGATGAAGCTGATGCCGTTCTCGGCCGCGGCCCTCGACCACTTCCTTTACATCGAGCGTCCCGAAGGCATCACGCTGGCCGACGGCGCGGGCTTCGAGCATGCGCACTATCACCGCGCCGCGCGCGCCGATCTGCTGTCGCCCGCCGCGCAAGATTACGTGAGCCAAGGCCACCTCTATCACGGCATCATCAACGGCATCATCCGCCTCGTCGGCACATGCAGCGAGAAGAAGATTTTCGTCGGCCACGCCGATGCGCAAGTTGGCG
>JANLXP010000811.1:0-2279 GCA_031365165.1 Alphaproteobacteria bacterium | reverse complement strand
CTGAAACTTCACGAGTTCGATCTGCAACTGCTCCAGCAGCTTCTCGTACTCTTTGTCCGAAAGTTTTTGGTCAACCTTCGGTTTTTCCTTCGCCATCGCGTCGCCCCTTTTCGTGTCACCGTGAATTGAGCGGATTTCGAGGCAAAGAAAAAGGGGCCGCAGACGCGGCCCCTTGCTTCTTATGGGGTAGGTTTAAGCGCGGACGAGCAGGGCCTCGGCAATCTTGCCGTGAATGAAGCCGATCACGCGCGCCAGGTGCAGGGTGAAGAGGATGCCCACCATGCCGGCGACAACGAGCAGAACAAGCCCATGCGGCGTGTTGAACAGCGCGTCGAGTTCCGGATAACCGTCAAGGCGCACGACGTTCTTGCCCGTGCTGAGCTCGTAGAACGCACCCGCGATCACCGAACCGGACGTCACGCCAAGCACGACCGCGACTGTGAAATAGATGATGCCAAGCGGCAGCTGCAGGATCATGTAGATCAGCGAACCCCACGTGCGCCCATCGGTGAGCACGCGCTTGATCCGCGTCCAAATCGTCCCGCCTTCTTCTTGCGTCGGTAAGCGTCGCGGCATGCGCACGCCAAGCAACGCCTCAACGACACGCCCTTCGACCCAGCTGATCACGCGAACCGAATAGACAAAGAGCAGCGCAAACGGCACGCCGATAATGAGGATCGCAAGGCCAAGCGACAGGCTGACGCCCGTAACCGCCCAGGTGAAATAGAAAATGCCGGTCGCAAGCGACAGGAGCATATAGATGAGCGCTCCATAAGCTTGCGGATCGACAAGCACGCCGAACAAGCCGGGCCCGCTGCGCGCGGGCGCCTCGTCTTCGCGTGCTGGGAATGGGCTGATCGCTTGTTCCATGGCGATATACTCCTCGGCCGTTTCGTGTGGCGTTCCATAGGTTTCGATAATGCGTGCAAGCAGGACAGCTTCGCTTTCGTCCGGCGCTTCCGCCTGCTCGCCGCGCAAGTACTCTTCTGCATCGGCCAACGCGTCCTGAATCAACGCAGGCGGCTGGCCCTTCAAACAAACTCTGAGCTGATCGAGATAGTCTTTGATGCTTTGGGGCGCCACGGCGCCGGCTTTGTTGCCTTCAGCCATGCGCGCCTCCCGGTCCGACGAGATTGTCGACAAAGCCGCGCAAGTCCGCCCACACGACGCGCCACGTCTCGAGCGCTTCGCGTCCGAGATCTGAGATCGCGTAATAGCGCCGCGGCGGTCCCGACATCGACACTTCGACGCGGCTTGAGAGAAGGCCTGCAGCATGCAGCGAACGCAGCACCGGATAGATCGCGCCTTGCTTCAAGAACGATGCGCCGCCTGCTTTGGCGCCGATCTCCTTGGCGATCTGGTACCCGTACATTTCGTCCCCCGTTCGCTCCAGCAACGCCAGAAGCACCATAGCGGCGATGCCGCTATGCAGTTCCTTGCGGAACTTCTTTACGTGTGCTTCGGCAGACGTCACTGCGCCCTCCCGCTGGGTCGCTTGGGCGCCGCGATCCTCGGCGTTTTGGTATCGGTATCATGGAGACGCATATAGTGGGAAGCTCGTACTAGTCAAGCGATGGGACGAGGTTAATCAACGGAATCCCTACCAGTCACGGAATCGTGGCCGGTTCGCCACCGTGGACGGACATTTGGCTGGGGAGGAAGCCCTTCGATTGACGCCTCGTGCACGACGGCTAGCTTGCGTGGCAGTCTGTGCCGGCGATCTGGGGGGATTGAGCGTGCGCCGTCGTTACTTGAGCCCGGTCTTTGCGGGGGCGACCGCTTTGTGTCTGCTCAGCAGTTGGACTGAGGCGTCCGCGCAAGGGATGCCGATCGCCCAGCCGCCCGTGCTTCAGCCGCCACCACCGTCCGCCCCAGCACCGCAACAGCCGCAACCAGCGGTGCCAGCACCTCCAACATCCGCGCAGCCGACGGACGCACCAGTTCTAGCACCGGTCGTCAGCACGTCGGCCTATCGCGTCCTGCGCGATACGTGGAGCGACGCCGATGAGCGCGGCTATTCCGAATTCATCACCGCACTCGGCAACGCGCCGTGCCGCACGACCGATCAGTGCTTGAAGAGTTCCGCAAATCCGTTCGCGCGCACCGATCGTCCCGGCGTCTTCTTCGCCTCCGACTGCGCAGACCTGCCGTACTTCCTGCGCGCCTACTACGCGTGGAAGCGGGGCCTTCCGTTCTCGTACATCTCCGCAGTCAGCCCGCGCGGCCGCACCAGCGACATTCGCTACACAGCCAGCGGCAACGATATCGCGAGCCGTCGC
>JANLXP010000794.1:0-3537 GCA_031365165.1 Alphaproteobacteria bacterium | reverse complement strand
CGCTTCGGTCGTGCGCTTTTTTGCTCGATAGGCGTTGCGATTTCCCGCCGAAGCAAGCCGTCGAGTGTGCTTCGCGTTCAAACAAGCCTGCCTAGCAAAGCGGGACAGAAGCCGGGTGACATCATGAGGCAGCGTTGAGTGCGCCAAGGTTCCGGTCCTGCGTCGCGGGCCCCTTAGTGGAACCTCGGCCTGGCTGACAGTCGCCGACGCCATGGCGCACTTTGCCGGCTGACGCGCGAGCGTCGTCGGCTTGGAGTCTCCGTCGAGCCACGACGGTTCCCTCCATCGCGCGAGCGTGCATCTCCGCATAAACGCATTCAATGCGTGAGTGTCTTCGAAATCACTATCTTCACGATTGCCCGCCGCGGGTTGCCATTCGTACTCCAATGGCGCACTTCCAAATGCATCGTGTTTGCGTACGAACAGCCGCGCGAAATTGCGCCAGCTGGAGCTAGAGATCGGAAGCGAAAATGATCAAACAAGCCAAATCGAAAGAATCCATCCACGCGTCCATCATGACGGAACTACGCGACATATCGTGCTGCGGCGCCGTCGATGACATTGGTATCGAGGTCAACTGGGACAGGCCGTCAGGCTTCACCAATTGGTGGGTGACGAGAATCAGATATCAAAATACGGCGTTCCCCCGTTCTGACATCGCTGCGTCCGAAAACGAGATCTCCCGAATCGAGGCGGTTCTTCAGGCGCAGTATTTCATCGAGTCGAATGACGGGTTCAAGCGGGGAGCGCATGTTTGAAGGGTATGGTGCTCGCGTTCTTTGTTTCGGCGTGGAGCTATGGCTCGTTGTTGACGGCGATCGGGCCGGATGTCGTGGGTGCGCATTCCCGCGCCGGGGAATGGTAAGCTGCCCCCGTTCTACACTTGGCGCGAAACTCTAACGAAAGTGCGCAAGGCGCCGGATCAACCTCCGGCGCCTTAAAGTCGGCCCTTCGCCGGGGCAGCTCCGTAGGGTAGGTTCGAACCGTCACCGGGATTCCCCGGGTGAACGGGAGTTCGCGCCATGACCCAACTGCGTGTCGCAGCGGTAACGCTCGCCGCTCTGTCGCTCGTCGGCGCGGCGGCGAAAGAAGAGTGGAAGACGCTGACGTTGCGCGATGAGCCCGGCCTCACAATCTCCGTTCCGGCGGCCGCGGACAACACGATCGGCGAAAAGAACCCCGACGACCTGATGTTCTTTGCGGTGGGGGCGGGCCTTCAGGGCAGCTTGGTGTGCATAGCGCACCGCACCGCCTATCCGGATGGCGCGACGCGGGCGTCCTTCGCCGCGGCCCTCACCACCGAACGCCGCGAAACCTTCTGCAGGCAAGACAAGAAGTCCGTAAGCGACGTAAGCATCGAAAGCGCCAGCTCGTTCGAGCGCAACGGCTCGCAAGGCGCCGTCTGCACCGCAAGCTTCACCGACAGCGCCGAAAAATCCCCCGGCCGCGTCGAAAGCCAACTGGTCATCGCCGCGCCGCGCAAGATATACATCCTCACCTGCACGACCGAGGACGAGGACCAAGAGATGGCGGAATACGAATGGTCTGCATTCTGGGGAGTCAAAGTCCGCCACATCCAAGACAGCTTCCACCTCCCCGAGTAGGTCGGACCAACATCCCGGGCGGAAGATGGTGCACAGGTAATTTTGCGCTCCATTGCACCACTCCTAACTTGACGAGAGCATCGATCCAGCTTCGGCGCCCATGGCGGGGTCTTCGCAGCAGACATTCCTAAGTCGTTGAAATTGCGTGATACTTACAGACCTCGATTCCTGTCCAGAAACAATATTCCGAATCTTCCGGAACGTTTCCCGAAGGGCCGCGTTACCACTCTACCCTGACTGTGACCGATGGGGCGCCGGCAGCGATGCTGGCAGACAGTGAGCCAGTTTCTGCGGCTCCAGGCGTCACGACGGGGTGACCACTGGTGGCAGTCGTATTAATCGTCGAAGACGACATGTTCATCCGTGAAGTCGCGCTGATGATGTTCCAAGATTGGGGTCACGATACGCTTTCGGCGGGCGACGTCGAAGAGGCCCTTGTTCACCTACGCTCAGCTGAACACATCGATGCCCTTTTTACCGATATCTATCTGACGACGCGCGTCCTCGGCGGATGTGAACTTGCATACCAAGCCGTCGAGCTTTGGCCGAAATTGCGCGTGCTCTACACAAGCGGCAATTCCACGAGCGACAAAATGCAAGCTCTGTTTGTCAAGGGTGCTCATTTCCTTTGCAAGCCGTACTCGTCGTTTCAGCTTCAAGACTCAGTTGAGCACTTGCTCGCAAACTAACTTTTAGGCCGGGGACACCATGACTAATGAAAACGGCGCAACCACGCCCGCGACTAGCACCTTCCGCAGTCCCGACAATACCACGCCAAAGCCGGCTGAAGAGGCATTGCTCCAAGCGGGGGCGTTGCAGCGTGCGATTTTCAACAGCGCGAATTTTTCAAGCATCGCGACCGATGCTCAGGGCGTGATTCAAATTTTCAACGTCGGTGCGGAGCGTATGCTGGGCTACGCCGCCTCGGAGGTGATGAACAAAATCACGCCCGCGGATATCTCCGATCCGCAAGAGTTAGTCGCGCGCGCCGAAGCCTTGAGCCTCGAACTCGGGACTCCGATCACGCCGGGATTCGACGCCCTGGTCTTCAAGGCTTCGCGCGGGATCGAGGATATTTACGAGCTGACTTACATCCGCAAGGATGGTAGCCGGTTTCCGGCGGTCGTGTCCGTCACGGCGCTGCGCGACGCACAAGAAACCATCATCGGTTATTTGTTGATTGGGACCGACAACACCGCGCGCAAACTAGCGGAAGAAGCGCTGCTTCAAGCGGGTGCCCTGCAGCGTGCGATTTTTAACAGTGCGAATTTTTCAAGTATCGCCACCGACGCCAGCGGCGTCATTCAAATCTTCAATGTCGGCGCCGAGCGGATGCTGGGCTACACCGCCGTCGAGGTGATGAACAAAATCACGCCGGCAGATATTTCCGACCCGCAAGAAGTGATCGCGCGCGCGCGCGAATTGAGCGCGGAACTGTCAACAACGATCACGCCGGGCTTCGACGCCTTGGTCTTCAAGGCTTCGCGCGGGATCGAGGATATTTACGAGCTCACTTACATCCGCAAAGATGGCAGCCGTTTTCCGGCGGTCGTGTCCGTCACGGCGCTGCGCGATGCACAAGAAACCATCATCGGCTATTTGTTAATTGGCACCGACAACACCGCACGCAAACTGGTCGAAGCCGAGCAAAAAAAGCTCGATCAGCGCCTGCGCGATCAAACCGCTCTTCTGAGCGAGGCGAACGAGGAAATTCAGCGGTTCGTATACATCGTCAGCCACGACCTGCGCTCGCCTCTCGTCAATATCATGGGTTTCGCCAGCGAGATCGACGCTTGGCGGAAGCAGATCTTTGAGCGGCTGGGGGCATTGCGTGCTCAAGTGGGAGGCGATCAGGATGGCGCAAACGATGACGCCCTTCGCAACGACGTCGAGGAAGCGCTCAGCTTCATCAAATCGTCGGTTGCGAAAATGG
>JANLXP010000378.1:0-3419 GCA_031365165.1 Alphaproteobacteria bacterium | reverse complement strand
ATCGCGCACGATTTGCGTACCCCGTTGAACCGGCTTCGCAACAAGCTTGAAGGAGCGATGATCGGACGTTCCTCGCACGAGGAAACCGTGGTGGCGCTCGAGAGCGCTATCCAAGAAGCCGACGGTTTGATCTCAACGTTCAATTCGCTGCTGCTGATTGCGGAAGCGGAAACCGGCGCGCATCGCGACACGCTTGAGCCCGTCGATTTGAGCGAGGTCATTCACGATGTCGCCGATCTCTACGAACCGGCGGCGGAGGATCGCGGGATCTCGTTGAAGTTCGTGGCGCCGGCGAAAGTGATGGTGCGCGGGAATCGCAGTCTGCTCGCGCGGGCCGCCGCGAACTTGGTCGAGAACGCGCTCAAGTATTCGCCGAAGGGCGGGGCGGTGACGGTGTCGGCGAGCCTCGATGCGCGCAGCCATCGGCCAACGTTCTCCGTACGCGATACGGGGCCTGGGATTCCAGAGGGCGATCGCGAGCGCGTGCTTGATAGGTTCGTGCGTCTTGAGCGATCGCGCAATACGCCGGGTTCGGGTTTGGGGTTGAGTTTGGTTGCGGCTGTCGCCCGCATGCATGAGGCGACGATCAAGCTTGAGGATGCAAAGCCGGGATTGCTGGCGACGTTGTCGTTCCCCGAATTTGAGGAGACGCCGGCTGCTATTGCTGGGCCGCAACGGCGCGTTCTTCCCGCACCCACCAAAGGCCAACGAGCCCCAGAACTAGAAACACAAGGATCACGGCAAAGCCTACCCGCTGGTTCTGCGTTACCGACGTGACGATCGCGACGAGGAACGGCGCTGCGAACGCGGTCGCCTTTCCCGTCAGCGTGTAAAGACCATAGACCTCCGAAATCATGGACTGCGGCGCGAGGCGCGCGACCATTGTGCGGCTCGAGGCCAGCACGGGGCCGACGCAAGCACCGCCGATCAGCGAGAACGTCAGGCTGATTTGTTCAGGGAATTGCGTGAAGCCGAAGAGGCTGAGCAGCGGTCCGATGAGCGGCAGTTGCTCGTTTCGCAGCGCGTCGGTTACGGGAAAGAAGAATAGGTATTCGTTCGGCGTGGTGGAGATCGAGCCTGCGACCGCGAGCGTGAACAGCGTCAGGCTGATTTGGATCGTGCGCTTTGAGCCGATCCTGTCGTCGATCCAGCCTGCCATGAACGACGTGAAGATGGGCACGGTGAGAACGACCAAGGCGTAGAGACCGATCTTCATCGTTTCCCACCCGAAGACGCCGCTGAGATAGCCCGCCAGAAACGAAAACACTGCGCTCATGCCGTCGGCGTAGATGGCGCGGATGACGAGGTAGCTCGCCAAGTTGCGGTAGTGCGTGACGCGGGAGATCGTGTAGCGCAGTTGGCGCAGGCCTTTGCGGATTGCGCCCAAGAGCGCGAGGCCTGAGCGCGGGACGTCCGGTGTGAAGAGCACGAGCGGGAACGAGAAGACGATGAGCCACACCACGGCGAGCGGCCCCGCAAGGCGTTCGTGTGCGAACGGGCCGTCAAAAAGGGTGAGGATTCCAAGTGCGGGGAGCGTGAGCCAGAGCAGGAAGACGGTCACGCTGCCGATGTAGTCGAAGCTGTAGGCGACGCCGCTGATGAAGCCGACGTTGCGCTCCGTCGCGACGCTGGTCAGCATGGCGTTGTGGTAGAGCGCGGCGCATTCCATCGTGACGGCGGCGATGACGATCGCGGCAAAGCCGAGTGCCACCTGGCCCGGGGTTACGAACCACAACGCGATCATCGCGGGGATTGCTGCGGCGGAGAACAAGAGCAAGCCGGGTTTGCGCGGGCCGTAGGCGTCGGCCAAGGCGCCCAGGATCGGCGCAAGCAGCGGGATCATGACGCCCGCCAAAGCTTGCGTGTAGCCCCAGATCACTTGACCTTGGACGTTGTCGCCGACGACGTGCTTCTGGAAGTACGCGTTGAAGACGAAGATGTTGACGATGACGAAGTAGGGGCCGCTGGCCAGTTGGTAGAAGGCCCAACCCAACTGTCCTGCCCGTGTGATAGGAAGCGCCGCGGCCGCGCTGGTCTCGCCGGTCATGCGGTGATCGTTTCCCCAAAAAGCATCGGATGAGTCGGCGGGTTCGCCGCTGCAAATTTAGAGCAGGCGCGCGCGCGAAAAGCATCAGCGAATCGGGTGAAGCCGGAAAAGGAGCCCCGTTGGCAACGAAATAGCAATATGGGGCCACGCTTTTTTGCGACTGATACCCAGAAATGCACGGAAACAAACACTTTGCTGCCGCCTCTGCACATGAAACCTAAGTAAAATGGCGTTATTTTGTAGATTGCTTAAGGTTCGTCTGGTAGATCGGGATCATCGCTGATCTCATTCGAGGTCGCGCAACCCACACCCAAGTTGAGGGGCATAACCCAAATGAGCAAATCGGACTTTATCCTCGCCGTCGCCAAACGTGGCGGAGACCTTCCCAAGGCAGAAGCAAAGCGCGTGATCGAACTCGTGTTCGGCACGATCGAAGCCAGCCTGAAGGGTCTGAAGGGCGGCGGAAAGCTCCCGATCGGTAACTTCGGCGTTTTCACGGTTGCCAAGCGCCCGGCGCGCATGGGCCGTAACCCGCGGACCGGCGAAGCAATCAAGATCAAGGCGTCGAAGAAGCTGCGTTTCCGTCCGGCGAAGACCCTGAAGACGGCAGCGGGCATCGTTCCAGCTGCGAAGTAATTTCGCGCGATCAGAATTTTGTCGAGGCGGCCCGGGGTTTCCCTGGGCCGCTTTCTTTTTGGCGTGCGCGTTGCCGGTTGTTGGGGCACAACGGATGCGATGAGCGGTCCCTTTTCCTCGCGTATCTCGCGGTTGCCGCAGGTGTTCGACGCCGAGCGCGCAGCGCGTACGCTCGATGCCTTGGGCGAGCGTGCGGGTGATGGCGTGTTGCGCGAGCTGATTGGTGCGGCCGCATCGAACAGCCCCTATCTCGCGCGTTTGTTGGAGCGCGAGGCGGACAATCTGGAGCGCGATCTCGGTGGCGATCCCCGTGTCGCGCTGGCCTCGATGCTGACCAGCGTGCGGTTCGACGAGATCCCGCAGCGGAGCGACATGATGCGGCGCTTGCGGGACGTGAAGCGGCGGGCTTCGCTTTTGATTGCGCTTGCCGATCTTGGCGGCGTTTGGGATTTGGACGAGACGACGGGAGCGCTGACGCGGCTTGCCGACGCGTGCTTGCAGTCGTCGCTGCGCTATTCGATGGTGGAGGCTATCGGCCGTGGGCGGTTTGCGCCTTCCGACACGATCGAGCCAGCGGAGCAGAGCGCGCTGTTCTTTATCGCGATGGGGAAGTACGGCGCGTACGAGTTGAACTATTCCAGCGACATCGACTTCAGCTGCTATTTCAACGCGGAGCGGTTGCCGGTTGCGAGCAATGTAGAGCCGCGCGAGTTTGCCGTGCGGCTGACACAGGCGG
>JANLXP010000375.1:0-1055 GCA_031365165.1 Alphaproteobacteria bacterium | reverse complement strand
GCTTGCGGTCGCAATAGTCGAACGCGCGCTCGAGCATGGAAAGGTCGCTCGCGGCGAGCGTTTGGGAATGGCTGCGCACGTGGCGGGCGGCATCGTCGTCGGCGATCGGCGCCATCTGCCCGGTGGCGGGCGTGGACGTCCAGGCAAACAACAGCAACACGGCGCCGGTGAGGCGCATACTCAAACTGGACATCGTCACGAGCGCACTTTCCGAAGAAACAGCAAGGCGTTAACGCAGCTTAACCGGTCCCAACCGGCGCGGCCAAGCCCGCGAATATCACACGCCCGCGCAAACGATCAGGTTAACTTGCCTTGTTCCGCCCGTTCCACGGGTCTAATTTTCGTCACTAACCGGCACTTAATTGGAACCCCATGACGCTCGACCTCGCCCGCCTCCACGGTTCGATTCCCGCCCTGATTACGCCCTTTCGAGACGGCGGGGTCGATATCAAGGCGTTCGAAGCCTTCGTCGATTGGCAGGTCGGCGAAGGCAGCCACGGCCTCGTGCCCTGCGGGACGACCGGGGAATCCCCAACTTTGTCGGACGACGAATTCGCAGCCGTGGTGGGTGCTGCAGTCAAAGCCGCGAAGGGTAGGGTGCCGGTGATTGCGGGAACCGGCTCGAACTCCACCGCGCACGCGATTGAACTCACGCAACTCGCGCAGAAGTTGGGTGCAGACGCGGCGCTCGTCGTCACGCCTTACTACAACAAGCCGACGCAGGACGGGCTCTATTTGCATTTCGAGGCGATCGCGAAAGCAACGCGGCTGCCCGTCCTTATCTACAACATCCCCGGCCGGTCGATCGTCGACATGACGCCGGACACGATGGGGCGGCTCGTCAAGATCGCGAATATCGTGGGCGTGAAGGACGCAACGGCGAACATGGCGCGGGTGACGCAACAGCGCGCGGCGTGCGGGCCGAAGTTCGTGCAGATATCGGGTGAGGACGGCACGGCACTCGGCTTCAACGCCCATGGTGGTGTGGGCTGCATCTCAGTGACGGCGAACGTAGCGCCACGTTTGTGCTCCGAGTTTCAGGTTGCGTGCGCGAA
>JANLXP010000764.1:0-1100 GCA_031365165.1 Alphaproteobacteria bacterium | reverse complement strand
GTTCACCGATCCCGAATACACAAAGGGCAAGCGCGACGCGCTATACTACGTGAAGGCGATCCAAGAGGCTGAGCCCACGATCAACGCCCAGCCGATCAAGTGCGAGCGCGACGGCAACGGCAAGTGCATCAAGGCGACGCTGTGCTACGGCGACTATCGCTCCGGCAATGACGAGTGCACGTCGCCATCGGAGCATCGCGCGTGGTCGTCGCCGATCTATCTCGATTACGGCGTAGCTGCGGCGCCTACGGCTCCGGTTGAGCCGGCACCGGCCGCGCCTGCGCCCGGCGGCAACGGTGGCTGAAGCGTCACGGACGACGGACTACTTACTCATCGCGGCGGCGGCCTTGGGGCTTGGTGCCGCGATGTGGTCGGCGCTCGGCGTTAGCCAGACGGTCACCAAATACGATGACGCGATTGCGATCGTGGATGGCGTCGCCATTCCGCGCAGCGTTTACGATTCGGCGATCTCGGGCTTGGCATTGTCCAAACGCAACCCGCTGTCGGACGAAGAGCGGCGCGAGGCGCTGGACCGCATCATTGACGAAGAGTTGCTGCTCAGGCGGGCGATGAAGCTGGGGTTGCCGGAGTCCGACCCGCCGTCGCGCAAGGCGCTCGTCAACGCGATGTTACAGCTGTCGATCGCTGATGCTGCGAAGTTGGAGCCGACGGACGAGGAGCTGCGCAAGTTCTATGCGGAACGGCCGAAGCTGATCGCGCCGCAGCCGTTGATCACCGTGCGTGCGGTTTCGTTCGACAATGCCGACATGCAGCGGATCGCGAACTTCAAAGCGGCGCTCGATGCCGGCAAGCCTTTCACAGCAAATGCTGCGGGTGGCGAGGCTGTGCTGCTGCCGTCGGGGCCGATCATTCCGGCGAAGGTGGCGGAGTATGCGGGCGCATCCATTCGTGACGTGGCTTTGGGGCTGACGCCGGGGAAGACGTCGGGGCCGATCGAAATTGGGCGGCGCATCGTGTTTGTGCATCTGATCGATCGCGTGGACGCGCCGCCGCTGCCGCTTGAAGAGGTGAAGGCCGTCGTCGCCGACGAGTGGCGCAAGCGCGCGACCGAGAAGGCGTTCGAGGATTATCTGAAAGGG
>JANLXP010000733.1:0-2406 GCA_031365165.1 Alphaproteobacteria bacterium | reverse complement strand
GCGGCGCGTTGCTTCGTCGCGAATCGAAACCCGCGGCTTACGGCGGCGGCGAGTCGCTACGCTGGCGGATCGATCTGTAGGCGTTAGTGGAGCTTCGTGCGCAGGTCGCGAATCGCGCCGTCGATCAGCGTGTCGCCTTTGGCCTCGGTCATCTGCTTACCGATAACGCTGCCCGCCGCGGCGGTCGCAACCGCCGTCGCGACCGCGCGAACTTCGGCAATCGCTTCGGCCTCAGCTTGCGCGATCTTCTCCTCGGCCATTTTCGCGCGTCGCTCGAGTTGCACGGCGAGTTGCGCCCGCGCGTCCGTCGCCATGCGCTCGGCGGAGAGCTTCGCCGCGTCAACGATCGCCTGCGCTTCTTGCGCGGCATTCGCGGTCTTCGCGCGATACTCTTTCAACAATACCTCGGCCTCGGTCCGCAGCCGCTTTGCCTCGTCGAGCTCACCCTTGATGGCAAGGGCGCGGTCGTCGAGCATCTTCCCAACCATCTGCGGCACGCGCTGCCAGATGACGACGCCGAGGAAGATCGCCGTACCGACGGCGACCACGAAGGTCGGATCTTCAAAAAACCCGCTCATCGTCTTTCTCCCTTGATCGCGCTCAACGCAGCCGAAACCGCAGCCTGAAGGTCGGACGCATTCGCCGCCTCACCAGACAGTTTCTGCACGATGTCCGCTCCCGTTTCACGCGCGACGTCGCCGACGCGCGCCATCGCGGCATTGCGCATCGCGCCGATGCTCGCCTCGGCTTTCGCCGTATCCGCCGCCAACTGCTTGGAAGCCTGGTCGTTCTTGGCGTTGATTTCAGCTTGCACGGCGTTGCGCATCTGGTCGCTGGACTTCAGCGCCTTTGCGCGCGCATCCGCTAGCGCCTTGTCGTAACCAGCCATCGCCGCTTCGCTATCGCGCTTAGCCTGCGCCGCCGAATCGAGGTCGCCCTTGATGCGGCCTGCACGATCGGCGATCACGCCGCCGATCTTCGGCGCCGCGATCCGCGAGATTACGAAGTAGAGCACCGCAAACGAGATCAAGAGCCAGAACAACTGACTCGCAAACGTCGTCGTATCGAGTTGCGGCAGGCCGGGCTTGGCGCCATGCGCATCGCCCGTGTGCTCGCTCGACGCGGTGAGGTCGTCCGTGACAAGCGGCTCCGCGGACGGATCGCCGTGTTCGGGCGCCGCATCGGCCACTTGGAAAGCGTTTGCGGTTTGGCCCGCCATCGCTCGAAGTCCTTGTAGGGCTGATTAGAAGCCGAACATCAAAATGAAAGCGACGACGAGACCGAAGAGGCCCGTCGCTTCGCAAAGCGCAAAGCCCAGAAGCAGGTTCGTCTGCTGACCGGCCGCGGCCGACGGATTGCGGAGCGCGCCCTGCAGATAGCTGCCGAACACGTTGCCGACGCCGATACCGGCGCCGATGAGGGCCATGGCCGCGAGACCCGCGCCGATGAGCTTAGCTGCTGCGACTTCCATGAGTAGAAACTCCTCGTTGAATACGTTGAAACGGAAACTCAGTGATCGTGCAGGTGCACGGCCTCATTCAGATAGATGCAGGTCAAAAGCGCGAACACCCAGGCTTGAATAGCCGCGACCAAAACTTCAAGCGCCGTGACGGCCACGCCCGCAAGCAGCGGCGCGATCGAAAGGACGGAAAGCACACCGCCCGCGCCAAGCATCGTGATCACGAAGCCTGCAAACACCTTCAGCATCGTGTGACCGGCAAGCATGTTCGCTGCCAGACGTACGGAAAGACTGATCGGGCGCGACAGGAACGAGATGATCTCGATAGGCACGATCAGCGGCATGATCCAAGCGGGTGCGCCGGCCGGCACAAAGAGGCTGAAGAAGTGCAGCCCATGCGTCCAGAAACCGACGACCAGCACCGTCGCGAACACCATCAGTGCCATCGCGAATGTGACGATGATGTGGCTCGTGACCGTGAACGAGTACGGGATCAGGCCTAAGAAATTCGTGAAGAAGATGAAGATGAAGAGCGTGAAGATGAACGGGAAGAATTTCTTCCCCGATTCGCCCATCACGGCGCCAACCGTCTGCCGCTCGATGAAGTCGTACATCAGCTCGACGACCGACTGCGTGCGCCCGGGAACGATGCCGTCGCGCTTTACGCCTAGGGTCAGTAGCGCCGCGCCTGCGCCGATCGCCAGCAACATCCACAAACTCGCGTTCGTGAACGAAAGGTCCAAGCCGCCGATCTCGATCGGGATGAGCTTGTGGACCTCAAACTGCTGCATCGGGCTGTGGCCGGCGGCCATGCACTAATCCTCTTCCTTGTCCCGCTCGGCGTTGAGTTGCCGGGCGGCGCGAAACACCGTGTAGAAAGCCGCCGCAATACCCAGGATCGAGAACAACAAGATCCCGACGGGCTTCCATCCGGTAACCGCATCAAA
>JANLXP010000714.1:0-4827 GCA_031365165.1 Alphaproteobacteria bacterium | reverse complement strand
CGACGATCACGATCTCGCCCTTCACTTCCGGATGTTCTTCGTAGTGGGCCGCAAGTTCGGCGAGCGGCGCGCGGCGGATTTCTTCGTGCAGCTTTGTGAGTTCGCGCGCGACAGCGGCGGGGCGGTCACCTAAGAGCGACGCGAGATCGGCGAGCGACGCCGCAAGGCGGCTTGGCGCTTCGAAGAAGATCAGCGTTGCGGGCACGGTTTCGACTTCGCGGATTGCGCGGCGGCGTTCGGGACCGTGCGCGGGGAGGAAGCCTGCGAACAAGAACTTGTCGCTGGCAAGTCCCGAGGCGGTGAGTGCCGCGAGCGCGGCGGATGGGCCTGGAATCGGGAAGACCGCATGACCCTTGGCGGTGACGGACTCCACGAGGCGCTGGCCGGGGTCCGAGACAAGGGGGGTGCCGGCATCGCTGACAAGAGCGACAGCGTGGCCTTCCTCCAGCTCACGAATGATTTCAGATTCGGCGCGGTCGGCGTTGTGCTCGCGATAGGAGTGCATCGGGCGGGAGAGCCCGTGCAACGCGAGCAGTTTCGCCGTGACGCGTGTGTCTTCGGCGAAAATCGCGTCGGCGTGCTCGAGCACGTGAAGTGCGCGTAATGTGATATCGCTTGCATGGCCGATGGGGGTCGCGACCAGGTAGAGGCCTGGGGATAAGGCCTCGTCCAATTGCCTTCGCTTGCCTCCGCCGTTAGTCTTGCCACCCATATTTTCCGCCGTTTCGAAGGATGCCCATCCCGTGACATCGCGTTTGTTTGAGTCCTACCCGGCCCGCCTGATGCCCGCATTGTGGACGATCGCCGTGCTGATGACGATGGGGGTGAGCCTCAGCGCCTGCGAAGGCATGAGCATGTTCGGGGACGACAAGCCCCGGACGGTCACGACCGACGTGCCGCGGCCGACCGCGGTGATGCCGCAGCCGGCTGCTCCGACGCCGGTTCCCGTGGCCGGACAGGTCAGGATCGCGCTGCTGCTGCCGCTGAAGCATCCTTCCAAAGAAACCCGGGCCGTCGCACAAGCGATGCAAGACGCCGCGCAGATGGCGATGTTCGACATGGGCGCGCGCTCGATGATGCTGATGCCGCGCGACACGGGGCCGACGCCTGAGACCGCGGCCGCCGCTGCGGCCGATGCGATCGCCAAGGGTGCCGAAATCATTCTTGGGCCGCTACTGGCGAACGACGTCCGGGCCGTCGCGCCGATCGCGCGCGCGAAGAACATTCCGGTCGTTGCTTTTTCGACCGACCGGACTGTCGCCGGTGACGGCGTGTTCTTGCTTTCGTTCCTGCCCGAGCAGGAAGTGAGCCGCGTGATTTCGTATGCGGTATCGAAGGGTCACGGAAAGTTCGTGGCGTTGGTGCCTGAGACACCCTACGGCAAGCGCGTCGAGGAGGCCTTCCGCATGACGGTCGCGCAAAGCGGGCGCGAGGTTGTCGCCGTTCAGACCTATGCGGCTAATCCGCAAGCGCTGGAACCGGCAGTCAAAGCAATCGCGAAGATGGGCTTCGACACGATCTTCTTGCCCGAGGGCGGGACGATGCTGAGAAGCCTTGGACCGATCTTGGCCGTCAACAAAGTCGAGTCGCGCAAGGTCAAATTCATCGGCACTGGCTTGTGGGACGATCCGGCGGTGTCGAGCGAACCTTCGCTGCAGGGCGGCTGGTTTGCTGTGCCACCGAGAGAGCAACGCACGAACTTCATCACCCGCTATCAGCAGCTTTACGGCTCGAAGCCGCCGCGCATTGCCTCGCTTGCTTATGACGCCATCGCCTTGTCGGCGACGCTGGCAAGCGGAGCCCCCGGCCGGCGCTATACGCGTGCGACGATTGCGGACCCGAACGGATTTTCGGGCATAGACGGCATCTTCCGCTTCCGCACCGACGGGATGACGGAGCGTGGACTTGCGGTGATGGAAGTCACGGATTCCGGGCAGACGGTGATCAGCCCAGCGTCCAACACATTCCAGAGCCAAGGCTTCTAAGCGACGAGTTCTTTTAGGATCGCGTTGAGCACCAGGCGGCCTTTCGGCGTGGTGCGCAGGCGGTTTGAGCTGCGCGTGACGAAGCCCTGAGATTCCAACGCAGCAACGCGCGCCTCAGAAATCGATTGCCCAAGCAGGCGCTCGATCCGCGCCGGCTCGATGCCTTCGGTCAAGCGCAGGCCCATTAGCAACGCTTCGGTACCCTGCTCCTGAGCGGCGACACGTTCCCAACGGTCGAGGCCGTGACCGCGCGCGGTCACGTTCGCGAGCCAGGCTTCAGGTTGGCGTTCGGTCGCGGTAGCGAATTTCTCGCCCCCGACGGTCAGCCGCCCGTGTGCGCCCGGACCCACGCCCAGATAGTCGCCGTAACGCCAGTAGATCAGATTGTGGCGCGACTCCTCGCCCGGCTTCGCATGGTTCGAGACCTCATACGCGGGAAGGCCCGCGGCGTTCATGCGCGCTTGCGTGCGTTCATAGAGCGAGGCCGCAGTGTCGGTGTCGAGTTCCTTCATCGTGCCGCGCGCGAGAGCGGCGTGGAACGGCGTGCCTTCTTCGAAGGTCAGTTGATAGAGCGAATAATGCGTGCAGCCCTGCGCAAGCGCGCGGGTGAGTTCGTCGTCCCAAGCCTCAGGTGTTTGGCGGGGACGCGCGTAGATCAGATCGAATGACGCGCGCGGAAATGTTTCTTGCGCCAGGGCAACGGCGCGCAGAGCCTCATCCACCGTGTGCAAGCGGCCGAGCGCGCGCAGGTCCTCATCGTTCAGGGCTTGGACGCCGAGCGAGACGCGATTGACGCCGGCGGCGCGGTAGTCCCGAAATCTCGCCGCGTCGACGCTGGTCGGGTTTGCTTCCAGCGTGATCTCGATGTTTGGATCGAAACCGAACAGGCGTTCTGCGGTTTGCAGAACCTTGCCGACGGTTGCACCGGGCATCAGCGATGGTGTTCCACCGCCGAAGAAAATCGAGTCGAGCGGGCGGCGCATGTCTAGGCGGGCCGCGATCGTTTCGAGTTCGCGCGTCAGTGCGCCGGCCCACGACGCATCGTCGATTTTGGCGCGAACGTGGCTGTTGAAGTCGCAGTACGGACACTTGGACAGACAGAACGGCCAATGAATGTAGAGGCCGAAATCAGCCAAGGCAGGCCTCCACGAACTTCGCGAAGGCGCGGGCGCGATGCGACATAGCGTGTTTTTGCGACGGGCGCATTTCGCCGAACGTGACGCTGTAGCCTTCCGGCACGAACATCGGATCGTAACCGAAGCCGAGCGTCCCGCGCGGGGGCCAAGCAATCGCGCCGGTCACGCGGCCTTCGAACGTTTCTGCATGGCCGTCGGGCCAAGCAATGGCAAGCGCGCAGACGAAATGGGCTGTGCGATCCTTTGTGGCGCTGTCACGCAGGCGCTCATGCACCTTTTGCATCGCATCGCGAAAGTCTTTTCGGGGGCCTGCCCAACGCGCCGAAAGAACGCCGGGGTCGCCGCCCAGCGCGTCGACGCAGAGACCGCTGTCGTCGGACAACGCGGGCAGTCCCGACGCCTGCGCGGCGGCATGCGCCTTGATAAGCGCGTTGCCGATGAACGTCGGTTCGGTTTCGTCAGGCTCGCCCAAGGCCAGGTCGGTTGCCGAAATAGCTTCAATCGCGAACGGGGCGATCAGGTCCGCGATTTCGCGCACCTTGCCCGGATTGTGGCTTGCGACGACGAGGCGCTTTTCGGTGAGGCGGCGTGACATGGTCAACGTTCGATGGCGCTGCGCTGCATGTCGACGAGTTCGCCGATGCCTTTGCGGGCGAGCGCCATGAGCTCGAGAAACGAGGCTTCGCTGAAGGGTTCGCCTTCCGCGGTCCCTTGCACCTCGACTAGAGCGCCGGCACCCGTCATCACGAAGTTCGCATCCGTGCCGGCACTCGAGTCTTCGTCGTAGTCGAGGTCGAGGACGCAGGCGTTGTTGTGGATGCCGCACGAGATGGCGGCGACGTGATCCTTCAGCGGAATCGCTTTGATGAGACCGTCGCGCTTCATCATCTGGAAGCATTTGTGAAGCGCTACGAATGCGCCCGTGATGGACGCGGTGCGCGTGCCGCCGTCGGCTTGAATGACGTCGCAATCGATGACGATTTGACGTTCGCCGAATCCCTTTTGGTCGGTGATCGCGCGCAGCGCACGGCCGATCAGGCGTTGGATTTCGAGTGTGCGGCCGGATTGCTTGCCTTGAGCCGCTTCCCGGCGCATGCGCTCGCCCGTGGCGCGGGGGAGCATCCCGTACTCGGCGGTGACCCAGCCTTTGCCGGTGCCTTTCAGAAAGGGCGGAACGCTGTTTTCGAGCGAGGCGGTGCATAGAACATGCGTGCGGCCGAACTTTACCATGCACGAGCCTTCCGCATGGGCGGAAACGCCAGGTTCGAGGGTGACTTCGCGCAACTGGTCCGCGCGGCGGCCGGAGGGTCGCATGGTAGGTTCCTTGCCTTGAAGTTTGGGGGCTTAGCCTTTACGTAGCCTGGCGCTTGCGGCCCTGCAACGGCCGCAGAATTCCTGGCTGAAACGAGCGGTATGAACGAACGGCCTAGCTCCAAACTACCATCGCTTTCGCAAGTGGGCGAACTGTCTGAACGCTCGCGCGACATCTTTCGCACGATCGTCGAATCTTACCTGGAGACGGGCGAGCCGATCGGCTCGCGCACGCTCGCGCAGCGGGGCAGCTTGACCCTGTCGCCGGCATCGATCCGCAACGTGATGTCGGACTTGGAGAATGCGGGCCTGCTTGCGGCGCCGCATACCAGCGCCGGACGCGTGCCGACGCAGCTTGGGCTTCGCATGTTCGTCGACGGGTTGCTGGAAGTCGG
>JANLXP010000702.1:0-1152 GCA_031365165.1 Alphaproteobacteria bacterium | reverse complement strand
CGGCGCGCCGCGCGCTTTCTTCGATGAAGTGCGGGAAATTCTTCGCGAGCTGCTTCGCGAAGTTGCGCAGCGTCGTGTAACCCTCAGACGAGACCATGCGCGAGAGATAGGCGCTCATGCCGCCGACCGGCGGGGCGATCGACATGTCGTTGTCGTTCAAGATCACGATGAGGCGCGAGCGCGAGGCGCCGGCGTTGTTCATCGCCTCATACGCCATGCCGGCCGACATCGCGCCGTCGCCGATCACGGCGATGATGTTGCGCTTTTCGCCCTTCAGGTCGCGCGCGACAGCCATGCCGAGGCCAGCGGAAATGGAGGTGGACGAATGTGCGGCGCCGAACGGGTCGTACTCGCTTTCGCTGCGCTTCGTGAAACCGGAAAGTCCGCCGCCCATGCGCAGCGTGCGAATGCGGTCACGCCGGCCGGTCAGGATTTTGTGCGGGTAGGCCTGGTGGCCCACGTCCCAAATCAACCGGTCGTACGGCGTGTTGAAGACGCTGTGCAGAGCGACGGTGAGTTCGATCACGCCGAGGCCGGCACCAAGATGGCCGCCGGTGACGGAGACCGCGTCGATCGTTTCCGTGCGCAGTTCGTCGGCGAGTTGTTTGAGCTGATCGCGCGACAGGTTGCGCATGTCGGCGGGCGACTTGATCGTATCAAGCAGTGGGGTCATTTGAACCCTTGGATTTCACGCTAACTGTCGTCACGTCCGCCACCATCAAAGGTAGTGTACCATGGCATCGAATTATTGCGGCATTTAGGCACGCCGATCAACGACATAGGCCGTCAGGCCGCGCAGAAGGTCGGCCTTTTCATCAAAGACTTCAAGGTGACGGGCCGCTTGCGTGGCTAACAGTTCAGCTTGTGCGCGCGCGCGTTCCGCGCCCAGCACTGTGACGAATGTCGCCTTGCCCGCTCTTTCGTCTTTGCCCGCAGCCTTGCCCATCACGGCAGGGTCGCCTTCGATGTCGAGCAGGTCGTCCACGATTTGGAACGCCAGGCCCAGATCTTGCGCATAGTTCGTCAGTGCACGGAGCAACGGCGGCGAGGCCTTGCCCATGATCGCGCCGGCTTCGCAGGCGAACGCGATCAACGCGCCGGTCTTCAAGCGCTGCAGGCGCGTGATGTGGCCGATGTCGGTGATGTCGGCGC
>JANLXP010000701.1:0-1155 GCA_031365165.1 Alphaproteobacteria bacterium | reverse complement strand
CGTATTTCTCGCGGCCCTTTTTCTTGGAATCGGTGGTGTCATGACTGCGCCCATGTCTGGACGCAAGATGAGGCCTCGCTTCGCGGAGCGTTTGCTTACGCACGAAGCCGAGGTCGAAGCGTTGCCCGAGGTCGCGCGCGCCGTGCGCGTGCCTGGCACGCCGTTCGCGTTCTTGGCGTTTCTGGTTTCGCGGCACTATCGGGCACGGCTTGCGGTGTATGTGTTCTTGGCAGGCTTGTCGGCCGCGATCGAGGCGATGAGCCCTTATGTGCTCAAGGGCATCATCGATACGTTGACGAAAGCGGTCGCGGCCGGAGCCCAAGAGTCGGGGCCGGTAGCGCTCTATCTCGTGCTGTTCGCCGCCGTTTGGTACGTGCCCGCGGTGATCGTGCGTTTTGCTGACGTGATCGACATCTACATGACCCCGCGGATGCGCGCGCTCGCGCAGAAATATCTGTTCGCCTATCTGATGGGGCATAGCCCGCGGTATTTCCAAGAGAACTTTGCGGGCAAGCTTGGGCAGAAGGTGAAGCAGGCGGGGCAGGCGACGGTGTCGCTCTTGATCATCGTCGCGTTCGACTGCGTGCGGATCGTGGTGCTGCTCGCGGCCGGCGGCGTTTTGCTGGCGGTGCAGAGTGGTACCTATGCGCTGCTGCTGTTCGCATGGGTCGCCGTTTATCTCGTCGTCGCGATGTGGCTGGCGCGGCGGTGCGTCCAGCTGTCGAAGGCGTTCTCGGAGGAGGTGTCGACGTCGACCGGACGGTTGATCGATGCGATCGCGAATGCGGACCTCGTGCGTGCGTTCGCACGGGCGGCATTCGAGCGGCGATTCCTGTCGCGCTTCCTCGCCGATGAGATGAACGCGTCGCAGTCGCTGCGCTGGTTTCTCGTCGTCATGCGCGTTTTCATGTCAACGGCGATGCTCGTCCTTCTGATGGGGCTCATCATTTTGGCGATGCGCGATACACTCTCGGGCGCGATCACGGTCGGCGCGTTCACGATGATCTTCTACTTGGGGACCATGATCGCGCGTTCTGTGCAGGAATTGTCGTACCGGATGCTCGACTTTTTCGAGCAACTAGGCACGCTAGCCGATGCGCTCGACTTGGTCACGCAGGCGCATGAGATCGTCGATAAGCCGGGTGCGAAAGCGTT
>JANLXP010000679.1:0-6083 GCA_031365165.1 Alphaproteobacteria bacterium | reverse complement strand
CGGCCGGACCGCGCGGGAAGACACGCCCACGGCGGACGCATCGCATCGAGGAGCGCATCATCAGCCTAAGCTATACGAAAGTCAAAGCGCGACTTGCCGCTGACAGCCTGTCGCAGCTAGGGCGAGGCGCCAAGGATCGCGGGGGAATATAAGCTGTCCCCGTGTTTCCGCTTGCGCTCTCACATGTTGGCGGGTTGTGACCGGTGCCGGCTCCAATCCGTCCCAAAGCACTCGATCTCTCCATCGTTCGGGTTCGGTTCGGACTTCACCGAAAACGGTCTTACGGCGGCAATCTCAGCCCTGGAAAGCCCGGACCCAAATCTGTATCCATGACGCCCACCTTAAGGGGGAGAGCCATCCGTGGCGAAGGTAAAGCCGACCAGCAATACGAAGCTTAAGCTGCACGGGTTCAACAACCTGACCAAGTCGTTGTCGTTCAACATCTACGACATCTGCTACGCGCGCACGAAGGCGGAGAACAGCGAATACATCGAGTATATCGACGAGGTCTATAACGCCAAGCGGTTGACCGCGATCTTGACCGAGGTTGCCGACATCATCGGCGCGCAAATCCTGAACGTCGCCAAGCAGGATTACGATCCGCAAGGGGCCAGCGTCACCATGCTGATCTCAGAGGGCCATCACGACGGCCTTGCGACGCCGAAGAAGGCCACCGTCGTTAGCCATTTGGACAAGAGCCACATCACCGTGCACACCTATCCCGAGACGCACCCGGATGCCGGCATCTCGACCTTCCGCGCCGATATCGACGTCAGCACGTGCGGGCGGATCTCGCCGCTGAAGGCGCTGAACTTTCTGATCGAGAGTTTCGAGTCCGACATCGTGGTGATGGATTATCGCGTGCGCGGTTTTACCCGCAACGTGCGCGGGATGAAGCATTTCATCGACCACGCGATCGACTCGATCCAAAATTTCATCTCGCCCGGTATTCAGGACCGCTACGACATGGTCGACGTGAACGTCTACCAAGAGAGCATCTTTCACACGAAGATGCGGCTGAAGGAACTGGACCTGGACACGTATCTCTTCGGCGCGGGCGAAGTGGACCTGACGGCGCGCGAAGCCAAACTCATCCGCGGCCGCGTCAATCACGAAATCGGCGAAATCTTCTACGGACGAAATATTCAGCGCGGCGGATGAGGGCGGTGGGTGGCGCTGTAACGGGCGAGCCTCCCGCGGCTTCTTCTAGTTGACCGCCTCGATGCGATCGAGAATTTTGCCGAGACCGCGTTTGGCGATTTGAACGTCGTAGTCGTTCTGCAGATTGAGCCACAGCTGCGCCGTGGTGCCCAACGCTTTGCCGAGGCGAAGCGCCGTGTCTGCGGTGATGCCGGTTTGCTCGGCCGCAATGCGCTCGATCCGCGTGCGGGGCAAGCCGCACGTCTTGGCCAGCGCGCCCGCCGACATCTTCAGCGGCACGAGGAACTCCTCCCGCAAGACTTCGCCGGGATGCATGGGTTTGAGAGTCTTCGGCATGCCTATGTCCTTCAATGGTAATCCACGATCTCGACGTCCACGGGACCTTCCTTCGTCCATACAAAGCAAACCCGGAACTGATCGTTGATCCGGATCGAATGTTGGCCCTTTCGGTCGCCCGCCAATGCTTCCAGCCGGTTACCCGGTGGAGCACGCAAATCGGCGAGCTCGGCCGCAGCGTTCAGGTAGCGCAACTTCCGGCGTGCCACTTTGACCAAGCCGGCCGGAAAGCCCTTCGGACTTTCGCCGGCAAAGACCGCCGCCGTGGTTTTGTCGCGAAAACTTCCGATCACAATTGTCTTGTATCATGGTGCGATACATCTGTCAAGCGCGATGTATCATCTAATGATACGTGTGGACTCCCTGCGCCGCGTTGGCGCAGGGCTCACGGTTTAAGCATGCCGCCTGCGGGCGACGAAGAAGATGCGCGGTTCTTGTTTCGGCTTTGTGCCGTGGTGAGCGTGGGCGGCTCCAGCGAGGGAATAAGTATCACGTCACCATATTACTCCTAGGCGCCGGCAATTTCATCCCCGCGCGCTCCGCCTACTACCTGCGCGAATTGTTCCCGATCTACCAGGTGTTCATTGCTGTTCTACCGCACGCTGCTGATGGCGGACGAGGCCTCGCGCGTGGCGTCGCGTGGGTGGGTGGCGGTGGGGCAGGTACGGTGTGACGCTGGACAATCGGCCGGACCGGCAGTACGACGCATTGATCGGCTGCAAAAATGCGGAGTTGTCATGAAGCAGATGATCTTAGGTTTGGTTGGGGTGGTTGCCTTCTTGTCAACTGCACAAGGAGCTTTCGCAGAACAGATCAAGCTCGCGTGCGCGAGCAGCCCGACGTCGAGCCCGATGTATCTTGTCGTGGACCTTTCGGCTGCAACGGTGACCATCGAATCATGGGGCACCTACAGCGCGCAGATCACGGAACACGAGATAACGTGGACCGGTCCTGGGCAGTCCCTGCAAAAGCTTTCGCGCGACACCGGCCAGTGGGAGACGTTCAACCCGGACGGCAGCGGCGGCGCGCTGCAGTGCAAACGGCGCGAGGCCGTGTTCTAAACGGACAGCGGTAGAACGCGGATAGCTTGCCTACTCCCCGGCGAGGTGAATAGGTAAGCTGTCACCGCATTCCTTTCACGGCGCGAACGCTTCAATCACTCTCGACGCATGGGCCCGGGCATCGCCGTCGAAGACGGCAAACCATTCCCTGTAGCTGATCGCGTCGAACGTCACCGCCGCGCCCTCGACCGCGGCGGCGAACCGCGCGATCTCTTCGCGGTGCGCGCTCAACGTCACGGCCGGGATTGACTTGCCTGCGAGTGCCGCGGGTTCGGCAAACAGATACAAGAGCACTGGGCGCTTATGCTGGCGCCGCGCGTCGGTGACGAGACCGAAGGCGTGTTTCACCAACTGCGCGGCGTCCAGGTGCTTGAACGTGATGTCGCCCGAGCGAAGCCGGTCGCGCATCGTCTCGTAGGGCCCCATCGCGTCGCCCCACACAGGCCGGTCATAGGCGCTCGAAAGCGAAACGGACTTCTTGTCCCGGAAGGGCTCGAACCGCTTCGACTCAACCCCGATCAAATGGCTTGCCGTGACGACGACTGCGTCCAGCCATGGATGCCGCCCGCCGGCCCAGGGAAAGCGCGCCTGATACTCCACATCGACGCGCTCCGCGGGAAACGCCGCGCGCAAATTAGGAAACGGCGGCAGCAGGCCGGGACGCGGGATAAACCAGCCGAAGCAGTTCACCGCCAGAGCCGCCGAACTCTCCGGGCTCGTCAGCTTCCCACTCTCGACCTCGTTGCCGCCAGCCTTCGCCAACCGGTCCAAAACGTGGTCCGCAGGAACGCCAGACAGGAAACCGCCGTCGCGCATGTTGTCTCTCTCTACATGCTTGGGAATAGGTATGCTGTCACCCAAATCTCGGGTTGTTGTCGAAATTGACGAAGCGTATGAGCTTGCTCTTGTCGCGCTGATGCAAGCCGATGTGCTCGCAGTTGTCTCGCGCGAACGCAAAGCCGGCGGCATAGGCTGTGGTCGCGTTTGATATGGCGCTTGCGACGTTGTGAATCGCGTTGCGAGGGAAGCCGGTTCTTGCCAACCCGACCGTGGCGATATTTTGCGCCCACGCGGACAACGTTCCGTAGACGTCTTCTACAATCGGCGGTGTCGGGTCGAACTCCCCGTAGACTTGATGCAAATCGAAGTGCTCATCCCAGGGGCCGATGGGCTGCTCGATGGAGCTGAAGAGCTCATCCAACGCCAAGCGGAGGATTGGATCGTAGTTGAACGAGATGATCCTCACCCTGTCCCGCGGCCTCTTTCCCCGAAGGAAGTTCGTTCTGAAGACATTGATGAAGAGGTGAATCCAATTCCGTTGACCGTTGGGCGTTAGGCGCGAGTAAAACTCCTTTCGAGCGTACGCGCGACCCGTCGATTCATAGAGCCGCTTAAACATCGCCGACGCCATGAGTTTCAAAGCAAGATCGGCTTTGCTCGGATGCAATGTGAGAAATTCGTCTATGGTTTCAGCAGTGGTCCGGCTCAAGGCTTTCTGAAGATCTTCGATGGAGTTCAGCAGCCCGTCGATTATGGGCATACGAAGTGTGGGTCTCGTGCCGTCGTTGCCTTCCAGCTTACTCATTGCCGTGTGATAGACGAGGTGCCCGACCGAATGAGCCGCGTAGTGTCTGGGATCACTCAACGTGGATACAAATTGCGCTCCGCCCTCGGTCTTCGCCGCACCCAGCAGGTGCCGGCAGTCATCGATTAGGATGTGAAAAATCTCATTGCCCAACGGCAACCCGAAATCGACGCTCGTGCCTGCGCCGAGTATGATGACGTTCGATCCTGTGAACATTTTGCAGCCCATGATCGTGGATTGCGTCGTGGGCTTGAACGTATCGGTGCCGGTATTTGGCTACAATCTGCCCTCAGACCAATAATCTGGGGACATGCCGCGAGGGACCGCAAGCGGCCAAGGAACCGGTCGTTAAAGCGGTCATTTTTTGGGTCTTATTTGGAACTTCTAATTCAGTTATCTTCGTAGTAACGTACTGAATGTACATAATAATATCGGTGTGACCATGGCACGAAAAGCGGTCATGAAAGCGGTCAAAAAACCGGTCAAGAAAGCGGCCAAGGGTCGGCGCGGCAGAGCTGTCGAGGATCGCGGCGAGTCCGTTTCAGCGATGGAACCTCTCCTGATTTCCGAGTCATCGCGACACCGAGCTCGTCTCAGCGACAAGGTTTTGGATCTAACCAAGCGGGCCGCTTCATTTCGCAGCCGCCTACCCGAAGGTCTGATCGAGCCGCTCTCGAACCTCGTGCGCGAAATGAACTGCTACTACTCCAACCTCATTGAGGGTCACGCCACGCATCCCATCGACATTCAACGCGCATTGTTCGGCGAGCAAAGTAGCGATCCAAAGCGGCGCGACCTTCAGCAAGAAGCCGTCGCGCATATTGCGGTTCAACGCTGGATCGACGAGGGAGGCTTGCAGAGCGGTCCGGGAAGCGCGGCGGCCGTGCTCGAGATTCACAAACGGTTCTACGAGGCATTGCCGGACAGCTTGACGTGGGTCGCCAATCCCGAAATCGGCGAGCGGGTTCAGGTTGTGCCCGGCCGCGTTCGTACGCGAGATGTCGAGGTTGGATCGCTTATCCCCGTTAGCCCGGGCTCTATCGTGCGTCACATCACGCGCTGGGAGAAAGCGTACCATACACTTGGAGACTTCGAAGCTGTTCTCAACACAGCGGCAGCCCATCATAGGCTGCTCTGGATTCACCCCTTTTTGGATGGCAACGGCCGCGTGGCGCGCCTGGTTTCTTACGCGATGCTCCGTAAGGCCCTCGACACCTGCGGACTCTGGTCGGTCGCGCGGGGTCTTGCGCGCACGAAGGAGGCATACAAGTCGCACCTCGTGGCATGCGACGCGACGCGTCGCAACGACCTGGACGGCCGAGGAAATCTGTCGGAGGAAACGCTGGTGGATTTCACAGCATACTTTCTCGACGCTTGTATCGATCAGATCGAGTTCATGGAGAGCTTGACACGGCCAAGGGAATTGCGCGCCCGCATTATGACATGGGCTGACGATGAGATCCGCCTCAAGCGCCTCGACGAGCGCGCGAAAGTCATCCTCGATCATATCCTGTTCAACGGCGTGCTCGAGCGTCGCGAGCTTCCAGGGATCGTCGGCACCGACAGCCGGCAAGCGCGGCGCATAGCCGAGCCACTTGTCAAAATAGGGCTTATCAGAGCCGTCTCGTCCAGAGCGCCATATTCGCTCGCGTTTCCCGCCGAGTTGGCGCCACGCTTAATGCCGGGACTCTATCCGGGCTCTGTGGCGGCTTAGCGCACATGCGATCGCCGGGACGTTGCCGGGCCGGTTCCCTATGCGCGATTTGCGCGACGAACATGATCCGCCATTCGGTCCAACGCTTCGTCCCGTCTTGCGCGGACGGTGTCACGGTGGATGCCCAGCGTGAGCGCGGCGCGGCGGATGCCAATGCCGGAGGCTGAGGTGAGCAGGCGCTCACAACTTGCACACGATTTTGGAGTGTCAATATTGGGCTATGAAG
>JANLXP010000356.1:0-4293 GCA_031365165.1 Alphaproteobacteria bacterium | reverse complement strand
ATCGGTTCTTGTTTCGCCTCGAGCGCGTCGCGTGGTGCGATCAGGCCGCGTGCGGTGAGCGTGTCGATCACGCGGTCGCGCGCCGCCTTCGCGATGGCCGGAAAGCGGTCGGGACGGCGGCGTTCGGGCGACTGCGGCAGGGCCACGAGCAACGCCGCTTCGCCGATCGTCAGATGCTTTGGTTCTTTGCCGAACCAGGCGAAGCTTGCGGCGCGCACGCCTTCGAGGTTGCCGCCGTAGGGGGCCAGCGTCAGGTAGCGTTCGAGGATTTCGTCTTTCGTCAGATGCCACTCGAGCTGCAGCGCGCGGGCGATCTGAAGCACCTTGGCGCCGAACGTGCGCTCGCGCGGCTCCATCAGCCTTGCGACTTGCATGCTGATCGTGGAGGCGCCGGAGACGACGCGCGCCTTGGCCGCGAGTTGGTAGGCGGCGCGCAGCATCGCTAGCGGGTCGATGCCCGGGTGATCGCGGAAGCGGTGGTCTTCCCAGGCGAGCAGCATCTTCTGATAGCGCGCGTCCACTTGCGCGGGCTGCACCGGCAGGCGCCAGCGGCCGTCGTGCGATGTGAAGGCGCGGAGCAGTGCGCCGTCGTTCGCGGTGACGATGACGGAGCGGTCGTCGGCGCGCGTGCCGGTGAGCGGGTTCAGGCGGTCGGCGACGCCGGCCGCGAACGCGAGGCCCACGAAGGCGAACGCGGCGATGATCGCTGTCGATCGAAATCCGCTGCCGCGGAGGAAACGCATCTAGCGCAACTTCCCTCCCCTCTTTCGAGGAGAGGGATCCTTTTCAAACCTATTTCGTCGCAACCGTCATGGATCCCATGTTGGTGCGGGCCGTGATGTCGGGGGCGTACATGTCCTCGACCACCGCGGCCGGCACCGTGTAGGAGCCTGGAACCGTTGCGCGCACGATGTAGGCGAAGTGGAACGTCGGACGCGCTTGCTTGGCGCGTTCTTCCGGCGTCGACGGTTGGTAGTGCGAGCCGATGTCGAACGTCGCCACGAAGCGGTCGTCGCGGGCTTCGGCGATGTTGGCCTGCGCCAACGCCGGCAAGAACGAGTAGATCGTCGAGCCGTCGTCCTTGCGCTGCACAACGCCTTCGATCTCGAAGCCTGCAGGCAGGAGGTCGAGCAGCGCCATCAGACGCGCGTGGTTGTCGGACATTTCGCCCGAGAGACGCACGATGAAGCGGTCGTTCTGCTTCACCGCGGCGAGGTTCGCAGGCTGGCCCGTCATGGTCAGGATCGCCTTCGAGATCGAGACACCGTTCTGAGAGGCGGGCAGCGCCGTCGCCGGAATGCCTTCCGCCGAGACGATGCGCCAGACTTCCTTCTGACCGTTGTTCTTGAGCGAGATGGATTGATCCATCTCGGCCAAGGTCGGGCTGAAGCGCAGCACCTTGCCGCTTGCCGTCGCGGCCGCGCCGGAGACCGTGACGTTCACGGGCGGCGTTGCTTCCTCGATCTCGTGCGCTGCGAGCAGCATCCACGCCTTTTCCTGCGTTGTCGTGTAGTTGAGACGCGGGTCGAAGCCTTGGACGCGGCCGACGAGCGCGGGGATCATGCCCGCCTGCCCTGCCTTCGCCGACATTGCGGTGAGGCCCGAGATGTCGCGAAGCAGCGAGCCGTAATACGTCGTGTCGGAGACGTATTTCACCGGATCGGCACCTGCCGCGAGATCGCGTGCCTTCGTGAACGCGGGAGCGGCACGTGCGCGGTCGCCGATATCGGCCAACGCCGCGCCCATGAGGCCAAGCGCAAACGGGTTCGTCATGCCTTCGACGCGCGTGTCGGCGAAGTAGCGCAGTTCGCTGGGGTTCAGCTTGCCGGCGCGGGCCAGCAGGTAGAAGCCGTAGGCGCGCGCGAGGTCGGTGTTGCTTTCCGTGCCCGACGCTTTGCGTGCCCATTTCAGCGCGCGTTCGATGCCTTCTTCCGGGATCACGTATTTGTGGTCCTTGGCCTGCATCAAGAAGTCGGTCGCGAACATGCCGATGTAGTTGTCGGCTTCACCCGAGATCGAGCTCCACATGCCGAACGAGCCTTCGTAGGTCTGCATGTCGAGGATTCGGTAGGCGGCATCCTGAACGCGTTCCTTGATGTTCTTGTCCTGCTTGACCTGCGCCAGAAGCGCCATGTCGTTGTAGTAGACGAGCGGGAAGGCGCGGCTGGTCGTCTGTTCGATACAGCCGAACGGATAACGGTCGAGCCAACGGAGCAGGCCCGGCACGTCGTCGAAGCCGCGGCCGCCCGTCACCGTGACCGCCACTTGTGCGGTACCCGGTTTGAACGAGGCGAGCAGCTCCTTGCCGAACTTCGTGTCCGCGCCCGGTGCGATGCTGGCGACGTCTTCCGACGACACCGGCAGTTGCGGTTCGCGCACTTCGATCGGCCACGAGCGGTCGACCTTGAAGCCGTTCGGGCCTTCGACGTGAAGTGCGATCGCGCCGATGCCGATTTGGGCCGCTTCGAGCGGGACCGGCACCAACGAACGTTGGCCAGCGCCCAAGTTCATCGCCAAGGCGGTTTGGCCGCCGGGGCTTGCGACTGCACCTGAGCCTTTGATGGTTGCCGAGTAACGGCCCGCGCCACCTTCGACGTTGTGCATGTTCAACGCGGCCGAGATCTTGTCGCCCGGTGCGATGAAGCGCGGCAGGATGACTTCAGCCACGACGCTGTCGCGCACGGTCATCGGCATTTCGGCGTGGCCGAGCTTGCCGTTCGTGTAGGCGACCGCCATCAGGCGCAGTTCGCCTGCAAAGTCCGGCACGTTCAGCGTGATCGTGCCTTTGCCGCTGTCGCCCAAGGCGACGAGGCCTGAGAACAGCGAGACTGTCTTTTGCGGAACGACGGCGAGCGAGCGGCCACCGACGCCGTCACCACCGGTTTTCAGTTCCCCCACGATCGCGCGATCGGTCGAGATCAACCGGCCGTAATCGTCGCGCATGTCGAGACCCAGACGGCGCTTGCCGAAATAATGGTTGTTCGGGTCGGGGCTTTCGAAGTCCGTCAGCTGCAAGATGCCTTCGTCGACGGCGGCGAGTGTCACGTAGACGGCCTCACCCCAACCTTGGTTCTTCACCTCGATCGGGATCGAGACGAGTTGGTTCGGCTTGATCTTCTTTGGCGCGCCGATCGTAACCGCGAGCGTGCGCGGTGCCGGATCGACGGCGAGCCAGGCCACGCCGATCGCGCGCACGGGTGCACGCGTCTGCACGGAGGCGAGCGGACGGTAGTGGGTCACGAGCGCGTAAGCGCCTGCACCCCAATCCGACGATACGGGGATTGAGACCGTCCCGCCGGATGCCGACACGTCGATCATTTTCGTGAAGTGGATCTTGTTGGAGGCGACGACGACGAGAGCCTTGCCGTCGGTCGGCGCGTTGATCTTGATGTGCGCCGTGTCGCCCGATGCGTAGAGCTGCTTGTCCGCCGTCACCTGCACGCGGTCCGGACGGTCGTTCGAAGCGCCCGAGCCCCAGCCCGACCAGAAGCGGTAGGACGTTGTTGCGCCGCTTGCGCCATCGGCCACCGTCAGGCGGTAGGAGCCCCACGGCAGCGACTTCGTCACTTTGAAGACTTTGCCGGCCGAGAGATCGGTCTTGCCGCCCGCCACGATGCGGTCGTTGACGACGCGTTCGTACTTCCAGTCGTTGTCGACTTGGTACCAGCGGTAGTCCACGTCTTCGTTGACGAGTTCCCAGGTGACGTTGGCGACCTGCTTGAAGCGGCCGTCTGCGTCGACCGCGACCACGTCGAGGTTGGCCGGCGTGTTTTCCTGCACCGAGTCGTAGTCGAACTCAGGACGGACGCCGAGCATCGTCTCGCGCGTGCGGACGGGCAGCGACACTTGATCCGACGTCGTGCGGCCACCGGGTTCGAAGATGGCGATGTTGATGTCGGCTTTGAGCGGCAGCGACGTTTCTTTCAGTTCGTCGATTGCAGCGGTTGCTTGCGTCTTACCGGTGGCGTCGGTCTCCGGCACGTTCATGGTCACTTGTGTGCCTTCGAACGTGTCGTCGACTTTGCCGAAACGGTAGTCTTTGAGCGCGGCCACGTTGGCGAACGGCGTGCTATCGCGCGTGATCGTCATCGTGCCTTCGCCGCCCAGGCCCGCCGCCGGCGCGCCATAGAGGAAGCGGCCATTGACGTCGACGACGGCTTGGCTGCCCGGACGCAGAATCTTCTGCGTGGGTTTCAGTTCCACCTTCAGCTTTTGCGGCACGAAGTCTTGCACGTCGAACGCGACGCGCCCGACCGGATCGCCTTTCGGATCGATGTAGGCGGCGACTTGCCA
>JANLXP010000653.1:0-1253 GCA_031365165.1 Alphaproteobacteria bacterium | reverse complement strand
CCGGCGCTCGTCCCATTCGGTGAGCGCAAATGAGGAAAGGCCGAGCGCGCGCCCCGTTTCGCGCGCGCGCTGCAAATAGCCATGTGCAAGTTCGGTCTCCGGCGCTCGCGCTCGACATCTTGGCCGGTGGACGGGCGAAGGCCGCGCCGGAGACCGAACTTGCACATGGCTATTTGCAGCGCGCGCGCGAAACGGGGCGCGCGCTCGGCCTTTCGTCGTTCGCGCTCACCGAATGGGACGAGCGGCGGCCGGAGCGCTTGATCGAAGCGTGCGCGGGCGGCGTGTTGCTTATCGCGCTCGACGAACACGGCAGTTCGCTCACCAGCGAAGCGTTCGCCAAGCAGATCGCCAAGTGGCGCGATGTCGGCGAGGCGCGCGCCTTGTTCGTGATCGGCGGACCGGACGGTCTTCCACCCGACGTGAAGCGCCGCGCGCAGATGACGATGGCGTTCGGAACGCAAACATGGCCGCATCTCTTGGTGCGTACCATGCTCGCGGAACAGTTGTTTCGCGCGGTGACGATTTTGAGCGGTCACCCCTATCACCGCGCGTAGGGCTCAAGCGGGCTCGCAGTCCTTCGTCGCCGCGTAGGCGTGCGTCTTGCCGACGGCCAGCGCGTAGTGCGCGTGGTAGTCGGGATGTTCCGTCCCCATCCAGCGATCCCACCAGGTGAAGTAGAGGCCATAGTTCCAGTGCGCTTGGCTGTGGTGCAGGTCGTGGTGCGTGGTCGTCGTCAGCCAATCGAGCAAGGGCGTGCCGTCGCGGCGTGCGGGCATGAGCTCGTAGCCGGCGTGACCCAGCGTGTTACGCACGATTTGGTGCAGCACGAACAGGCCGACCGCGGGCCAGGGCGTTGGGACCAAGAACACCCAGATCGGCACGAACACACCCATCGCTGCTGCCTCGGCGATGTCGAAGCTGTAGGCCGTGAACGGCGAAGGGTTGTGGCTCTTATGATGGCGGCGGTGAAAGCGGCGGAACAGACGCGGGTCGTGCATCGCGCGGTGCACCCAGTAGAAGTACGCGTCGTGGGCCAGGACCATCAGCGCGAGGCTGACCCAGAACCAGAGCGGGCCCCATGACGTCGCGATCTGGTGGCCGTGCAACCACCCTGCCCGCTCCATCACGTACGGGATCAAGCCGATCGTCGAGAAGATCGCGACGGAGCGAAGCGAGACCCAGAACTCGGTGACGAGTTGGCGGGCCGGGGGGGTGTCCGGGCGGATCTTGCGGCCTTTGAGGATGCTTCCGCC
>JANLXP010000640.1:0-4837 GCA_031365165.1 Alphaproteobacteria bacterium | reverse complement strand
AGATGTGGGCGCGGTCGCGGGCGAACTCGATCGGATCTGTGCGAAGGGCGATGCGCCGTCGCGCGCAGGCGTCCGCCGCCTGATCGACAGCTTGGAAGTGATCGTTCGCGCAGCTTGAGATCAGGTGCCAAGGCGCGCGGTCATCGGGCCCCAGCCCTTCACGCCGCGCAGGAACTGCCAAAGCCCTTGCAGCCGCCAGATGTTGTTCAGTTGGCGATACCCGAAGTTCTCCGCGATCGCCATGAACGTCAGCACCGCCAGATCGCGCGGCCGCGGATAGCGCCGCAGCTCCAACTCCTCAAGCACAAGCGAGCCGACGCTGAGGAACACGCCGAACGCAAACGTCACCGCCACGAACGCAAGCACGTAGTCGAGGCTGAGCCAGCCCTGCGCGTAGAACAGCGGGATCATCAGATAGCCGAGCACTTCGACGCTCGGACCCAAGACGTCGACCAGCAGCATCTGACCGACCCCCAGAACCGCGATGCGCCCATAGCGCGGTTTGAACAGCATGTCGCGGTGCTTGACGAACACCTCCAGCGCACCGCGATGCCAACGCCTTCGCTGGTTGCCCAGAACCTTCAGCGACTCCGGTGCTTCGGTCCAACACACGGGCTCCGGCACGAACTCGATGCGATAGTCGCGCCCCTGATCGCGCATCGCGCGGTGAATCTTGATCACAAGCTCCAAATCTTCGCCGACCGTATCGGTGCTGTAGCCGCCGACGGAGATCGCGACTTGCCGGCGGAAGAGCCCGAACGCGCCCGAAATGATGGTGAGCACGCCAAGCCGGCTCAGCGACAGCCGCGCCATCAGAAACGCGCGCAGATATTCGATGATCTGAAACAGCGCCAGCGGATTGCGCGGCAGCGCCACCGCACTGACATGTCCCCCACGCGTGGTGCAGCCGTTTAGAATGCGGATCGTGCCGCCGACGGCCACCGTGCGCAGCGGATCGTCTACGAACGGCTGAACCGCCCGCAACAACGCGTCGCTCTCCAGCAGCGAGTCCGCATCGATCGCGCAAAACAGGGGCGAGCGCGAGACGTTGATACCGGCGTTCAGCGCATCGGCCTTACCGCCATTCGCCTTGCTGACCACGACGAGCTGCGGCGATTGCGCCGAGGTATAGACGGCGCTCAGCGGCTGATGCTTGACCGCATTGTCGATCGCCCGTTTCGACGGCTGCAGCTCGAAGGCAGCGTTGATCGAAGCGATCGTACCGTCGCGCGAACCGTCGTCGATGACGACGACTTCGAAATTCGGATATTCCAGCGACAGGATCGCGCGGATCGCGGGCACGATCGTCTTCTCTTCGTTGAAGGCGGGCATCAGGATCGAGATCGGCGGCACCACGTCGCTCGTACGCTGCCAAAGTTTCCTGGATGCGGCGAGGGGCGGACGTCTGAAAAGTGCCACCCCCGCGATTGCAAGCTGCGCCACATAGAGCAGGTTCTGCGTAAGCCCGACCGCGATGATCGTGACGCTGACGGCGATGACAGCATCGGCGAAGAACGTATCCATCAGGCCCCCACGCTTGCGGCCGGAGGGGCAGGGGCGATCTCGCGCTCGGCGGATGCGTGGCCCGCAACACGGCGCAAAGCGCTGCGCCCCGCTTCATCCAACACTTCAAGCGCTTCGGCGGCGCGGAAGCGAACCCACCACACGCTGTCGTCGGCAAGCGCGGTGAGCGCGGGCGCCAGTTCATAAAGGCCGATCTTGCCCGCAGCTTCCGCCGCGGCGGCGCGCACGAACCATTCGCCGTCGCCGAACGCTTCGGCGATCTTCGCGCGCGAGGAGGGATGCGCAAGCCGGCCCAAGCCCCGGATCGCGGCCGTGCGAATGTCGGGATCGCTCGCCGACGCCAACTCCTGCAGCGCGGGCACGACGCTGAGGTCGCCGCTCGCCGCAACCACCTCGATCGCCTTGGCGCGCGCGAAGCTGTCGAGTTCGTCGGAGCGGGCGAGCGTCAGCACGTCGGCCGGATGTTTGGCGAAGATCGTTTCGAACACCTGCGCGAGCCGCGCCGACGGCCGCCCATGCCGGCCGAGCAGCGCGATCAGTTCGACGACGGGCGGCGCCGCGCCAAGGCGGATCAAGCTGACGGCGGCCGCCACGCGCACATCGTGGTCGCGGTCGTTGAGCGCGTGGGTTAGCACCGCGTGCTCGCGCGCCGGCGCGAAATAGACGAGCACTTCGGCCGCGGTCGCGCGCCGTTCGGGGTTGGCGCTTTTCAACCAGCGCTTGAGCACCGCCAAGGCGCCGCCCCGCGCCAGCATTTCGACGATGCGAACGCCGGTCGCGCCGCGCACCAGATCGAGAAGCGCAATCCCCGCTTCGACGAACGCGTGCTGCTCGCGCGCGCTCATGCGCCGCTCCAGGAGAGGCGAGGGCAGGCCCTCCGCCGCCAGCAACAACGCGCGCGTCATCGTGGCCTTCGTCGCGCTATCGCGCGTGTTCTTCCACCCGCGCACGATGCGCAGCACGATCAGCGTCGTCATACACAAAAGTGCCAAGCCCGAGAGCGAGAGAGACGCAACCCATATGGCGAACAAGACGCTCATCGCCGCTATCGCTTCAAGGTCAGCGCGAGGGTGAAGGTCGTGCGGTCATAGCCCGTGTCGCGCAGATCCTGCCCGATGACGGCGCGCACGGTCGAACGCTCGTCGACGTCGACAGCAACGCCGCCGAACCACCCGCGCACGTCCACGGTCACGCCTTCCGACGTGTCGGGCGCATCGGCATAGCCGGCAAACACGGTGAGCGTATCGGTGGGCTGCGCGTCGCCACGCACGAAGAACCCTTCGCGGTGCCGCCCGGTCTCGTCCCAGATGTTGATGTGGCGCGCGGTCAGCGTGGCGCGCCCGTCGATCAGATAAAGCTCGAAGCCCGGATTGACGGTTTCGACGTCGCCCGCCGTGTAGTCGCCGTAGCGAAGATCGAGGGTCGCAACGCCCGCGGCCAAGAACCCCCTCTGCTGGAACAAACGCGCGCTGCCGCCGGCGCCGAACGCGACGCGCGGCCGGAAGTCCGCATCGGGCGTGCCGCCGGTGAGGCCATAGACCCAAACGCCGGACGCGACTTCGTGATCCGCGCGCGCTTCCAGATAGGCGTCGAACTGGCCGAAGCGCGACGCAGCCTCGATTGCGCCGCCAAGCCGCCATCCGTCGCCGAAATCATAGGAAAGGCCGGCGCTGCCCTCGCGCCAATCGTCTCTGTCGTGGCTGAGGTCGCTATAGGTGGCCGCGAAGTCCAGGCGCAGGCGCGGCGCCTCGTCCGCCGCGGCTGTGCAGCTGAGAGCGGTGAAAAGTGCTGCCGAAGAAATCCACGCGCGCTTCAAGCCGCTCCCTTCGCCGCCAGCAGCCGGTCGATCCGCGTCAGCAATTCTTCCGGCATGAAGGGCTTGGTGATGTATTCGGCCGCGCCGCTTTTCAGCGCTCCGACAATGTCGCTCTCGGCCTTGCGCGACGTCAGCATGACAACCGGCGTGGCGCGCAAGGCGGTGTCCTGCTTCAGCTCGCGCAAAACCTCAAAGCCGTCGCGCTCCGGCATCATCGCATCGAGCACGATCACGTCCGGGCGTTCGCGCTCGGCCAGAACAAGGGCGGCCGCGCCGTCCGCGGCGGTTACCACCACGTGCCCCGCGGCGGTCAGCTTGTGCTCCATCAAGGTGCGCAAGAGATCGTCGTCGTCGGCAACTAGAATCTTCGACGCCATAATGCACCTCCGCGCGGCTGTGTTCGCCGCAGCCAGTGCGAGCTCAAGGCCAAGGTATTCAAGATTTGTTAGCGATGCCCTAACACTCCGCTTACGCAAATGGGGTCAGACTCCATTTGCGCCGCCACGCTTAAGAGTCGTCATGGCCGGGCTTGACCCACGGCTGTCCGGTTCAGCATGTGGCGAACTGCAGGGTCATTTGGCTTTGACTTTGGGGTTTGTCGGGTGGATCGAGGAGGCATGTGATCGATCTTCGATGAGTGAGCGCGGTGCGGATGAGCCTTGCGAAGGTCAGCGAACTGACAGTGAGCCCGTGGAGCGCTTGGGCGGCACGCAACAGCAGGAAGGCGATGAGAGCGACGGCGACTTGAATGCGCACGGCGTTCTGGCTGACCCCCAGGAAGTGCCTGATCTTCAAGGTCTGCTTGATCCAGCGGAAGAAGAGTTCGATCTGCCAGCGCGATTTGTAGAGATCGGCGATCTCCTCGGCCGGCGCATCGAGGTCGTTGGTCATCAAGCGCAGGATCTTGCCGCCGTCGATGCGTACGCAGACCTCGCGTATCGGATCGCTGAAGGGGTTTTTGCGGTTGAAGGTGAGCCGGCTTGGGAGATAGCCGATGCAATCGCTCAGGACGGCACCGCCTTTGGCAACCTTGTTCTCGGCCACGACATCGAGGCGGGTGTTCTTCTTCAACCGGGTGACAAGACGGCAGCCTTGCGCATCGAGCGCCGCCCACCAGCCAAAATCATAGTATCCAAGGTCAAAGACGTAAGTCGCCTGCGGTTCGATCGTGATCGCTTTGGCGGGCGTGATGTCGTTGACGTTGGCGGGCGTCGTCACGAAGTAAACCGGACGATCTTGGTTCGGATCGTAGACGACGTGCAGCTTGGCGGCGACCACGCCGTTCGAGAACTGCGCCCATCCCGAACTCAAGGCCGAAAGCCGAAGGTTCGTCGAGTCGATCAGCCTGACCGCTGCGCGCATCTTGCGCGGCAGTCCGCCCGGAAGTTCGCTCAAGAGCGCCGCAAACAGGTCGTCGAAGAACACATGGCTGCGGATACGGTTGGCGTCCGACAACGTCGAGCGGCGTACCTCGTCCTTGATCCCGGCGTGATAGAG
>JANLXP010000588.1:0-2194 GCA_031365165.1 Alphaproteobacteria bacterium | reverse complement strand
CAAGTTTCAGCGCCGTCTCCAAGCTGTCCGGCAGCCGGTTGCCGACATCGCGCGTGACCGCCAAGCGGTCGACCACGATGTCGATGTCGTGCTTCAGCTTCTTGTCGAGCGTCGGTACCTTGTCGATCTCATAGAACGTGCCGTCGACCTTCACGCGCTGGAAGCCGCGCTTCTGCAGCTCTTGCAGGTCCTTCTTGTATTCGCCTTTCCGACCGCGAACGATCGGCGCGAGCAGATAAAGCCGCGTCCCTTCCGGCAGTGCCATGATGCGGTCTGCCATCTGGCTCACCGTCTGGCTCTCGATCGGCAAACCGGTCGCGGGCGAGTAGGGGACACCGACGCGCGCGAACAGCAGACGCAGATAGTCGTAGATCTCTGTGACGGTGCCGACGGTCGAACGCGGATTGCGCGACGTCGTCTTCTGCTCGATCGAAATCGCAGGCGACAGCCCCTCGATATGATCGACATCGGGCTTCTGCATCAGTTCCAAGAACTGGCGTGCGTATGCCGACAAGCTTTCGACATAGCGCCGCTGGCCCTCGGCATAGATCGTGTCGAACGCGAGCGACGACTTGCCGGAACCTGAGAGGCCAGTAATGACGACGAGTTGGTCGCGCGGGATCTCCACGTCGACGTTCTTGAGGTTGTGCTCGCGCGCCCCGCGTATGGAAATGTTCTTTTGCATGAGCCCCTTAAGTGTACCCGATCGCGCCACGACTCACGCCCTCCACAAGATTCGAGCGCTCATAGCTTGACTTTTGGAACAGAACAAGAACAGTATAGCCCCATCGCCGTGGCGGGCCATTCAATCCGGTGGTTAATGTCCGCGGTCAAGCGCGAAACGAGAGAGGTAGAGTTATGGCTGGCGTCAACAAGGTGATCTTGGTTGGAAATATGGGTGCGGATCCGGAGGTGCGCCAGTTGCCGTCTGGCGAACCGGTGGTGAACCTGCGGATCGCGACGTCGGAAAGCTGGCGCGACAAGGCCTCGGGCGAGCGCAAGGAAAAGACGGAGTGGCACCGCGTCGTGATCTTCAACGAGAACCTCGCGAAGGTCGCAGAGAAATACCTGCACAAAGGCTCGAAGGTTTACCTCGAAGGCCAGCTGCAAACCCGCAAATGGACAAACAAGGACGGGCAGGAGCAGTACTCGACCGAAGTCGTGCTGCAACGCTTCCGCGGTGAACTCGTCATGCTCGACGGCCGCGGCGCTGATGGGCCTGCCATGGAAGGCGCCTCTGCCGGCGGTGGCGGCCGCAAAGCGGTCGCTGGTGGCCGTGGTGAAACCCGCGACTTCTCGGCCGATCCGGACGACGAAATCCCGTTTTGATCTCGATCTAGGGAGACCCTGCGTCGCGACGTTGCGCCTTTGGCGTGACGACGCGACGTAAGCCGCGTGGCGACCATGACCATGTACGTGGCCTTACTGCGCGCCGTGAATGTCGGCGGCACCGGCAAGCTCCCGATGGTGGAGCTCAAGGCGATGTGCGAAGCGGCGGGCTTCAAGAACGCGCGCACCTATATCGCCAGCGGCAATGTCCTCTTCGAAAGCGCTGCGGCGGAAGCGCGAGTCAAATCGCTTCTGGAGGCACGGCTCAACAAATACGCTGGAAAGCCCGTCGGCGTCGTCGTCCGCACCGCGCGCGAACTCGCGGCCGTCCTCAAAGCGAACCCGTTTCCGAAGGCCGCACCCAACCGGACCGTCGCCATTTTTCTCGATGACGCGCCGCCGGCCGATGCTTTGAAACACGCAACGGGCCGCGCAGACGAAGAAATGAAGCTGGGCACCCGCGAAATCTACGTGCATTACGGCGACGGCATGGCAGACTCGAAGCTGAAAATTCCAGCGGCAAAAGCCGGCACGGCGCGCAACCTCAACACGATCGCCGCGCTTGTGAAGCTCGCTGGCCCAGCTTGAAATGCGCCGACTCTGCGGGAGACTTCGATGTTGCGTAGACTGATTACGGGACTTGTTGTCGTCGCGGTGCTGGGTGCCCTGGTGCTTGCAGGCATGATCGCGTTCGGCGGGCCGGTGACGCCGCCTGTGAATGCAGGTCTCGCAAAGCGGGACACAGACATTGCGGCCCGCCTCGCCGACCAACCGGCAAGTGAAACCTTCAAGGCGCGCGATGGCGCGGCGCTTGCGTTCCGCCGCTATCCCGGTACCGCGGGCGGCGGCGTCGCGGTTCTCGTGC
>JANLXP010000565.1:0-3522 GCA_031365165.1 Alphaproteobacteria bacterium | reverse complement strand
GCGCGGTCAAAGCCTGCGCGCCATCCGTATAGGTGCGCACCTGATAGCCTTCCGCCTCCAGCGCCATCGAAAGCGAGGAGAGAATATTCCGGTCGTCGTCGACAAGCGCGATAGTGGTTGTCATGAGCCCGTGGCCGCCTCGTGAATCTGTCGTGCAAATATAAGCATGTGCCGCCCGCACCGCTACGCGCGTGCGATAGCGCGCGCCGATACCAGGCGAAAGCGGAAGCCAAGCAATACCAGCGAAACGAACATCGCGAGGCTTATCCCCAAGATTAACCCTACAGCGCCGATTCCCGCCGGAAAAGCGAGGGCATAGGCGATCGGAACCCCCACAAGCCAGAACGCAATCCCGTGCATGAAGGCAGGCCAGCGCACGTCGCCCATGCCCCGAAGCGCCCCCATCGTGACCACCATCACGCCGTCGACGACGACCATAAGACCGATCGCGGTCAGCGTTTGCTGCGAGATCGCCCACACCGCCGGATCGCTCACATAGGCATCGCTGATCGCCTTTGGGAACAGCGCGACCAGTGCACCGAACACCGTCATGATCAAAAACGCGAGCACGATCCCGGTGAGGCCCGCGCGCGCCACACGTTCGTGTTCGCCCGATCCGACCGCATGCCCGACGCGCACCGCCGTCGCCGCCGACATGCCGACTGCGACCATCACCATCAGCCCGTTGAAGTTGAAGGTCAGCTGATGCGCGGCCGCGGCCGCCGCACCGAGATGTCCCGCCATGAAGGCAAGCGAACTGATCGCGGCTGTCTCAAGCCCCAGCGCCACCGAGATCGGCGCCCCCAACGCCAGAATGCGCCACACCTTCGTCCGCGCTTCGGCGAGCGGTGCGTGCACGCCGTACGCCGCCGCGCCCTCCATCGTGAAAATGTAGCCGAGCGCCGCGAAGAGGCAGAGCCACCGGATCGCCGACGTCGTCATCATCGCGCCGACCGCACCCATCGGCTCAACCCAACCGAACCAGCCGAGCACCACAATACCGTCGGCGAAAATGTTGACGACGTTTGCGACCAGCATGATCGTCATGCCCACCATCGGCCGCTTGATCGCTTCCAGAAAATAGCTGCTGGCGATGTAGAGCAGCATCGGCGGCATGCCCCACGCGACCTGCAGCGACACGCGCCCCGACCCTTCCGCGATCGCCGGATCAAGACCCGTTGCCCGAAGCGCCGGCTCGACCAAGAAACACGCCGCCGCGAAGACCAGCCCAAGCGCGCTGGCGACAATCAGCGCACCCTTCCAAGCGACGCCGCACTGGCCCTTTTCCCCAGCGCCGTAGGCTTGCGCAATCAACACCATCGAGCCCTGCAACAGCCCGATCGAAATCAGCATCATCACGGATTGTGCGGCGAGCCCCTGGCCCAAGAATGCGAGTTCGCGCGCGCCGCCGCGACCCGTCATCAGCGAGTCCACGAAGAACAAAAACACGACGCCCGCGCGCGCCACCATCACCGGCGCCGCCAAACGTAGCGTCGGCCAGCCGTCGTCGCGCCACAGGCGCAACGCGTGTTGGATGGCCCCGCTAGACGTGGCGGCCTCAGGCTGCTGCATGTGCGAAACGGCGCCGGACGGTGGTTAAGCTGTTGCGGGTATTCCTGGCACCGCGACGCTCCGGCGGCCAGAGTCTTGTTGCCTCAGCGCGGCGGGTGCCCCTATGTTGCCGCTCTTTTCTAACGACCTTTGAAATGCCGCGGTTCCGCTAGGAGAACTGCGCACCGGAGAGCTTGACGAATGAAGACGACCGCCGGGCAGAGCCTCGATCACGTAGGCCTGAAAAATACGCGCCATGTCCATTGGAACCTGCCGATGGCAACCCTCGTGGAAGAGGCCGTTCAACGCAACGAAGGCATCCTGGCCAAGGACGGCCCGCTCGTCGTCAAGACCGGCATTCATACCGGCCGCTCCGCCGGCGACAAGTTCGTGGTGCGCGAACCCTCCGTCGAAAAACACATTTGGTGGGACAACAACAAGTCGATGACGCCGGCGCATTTCGATGCGCTGTTGAATTCGTTCCGCGCCTATGTGCAAGGCCGCGAACTCTTCGTGCAAGATTTGTTCGGCGGCGCCGATCCGATGCATCGCCTGCCCGTTCGCGTCGTCACCGAATTCGCTTGGCACTCGCTATTCATTCAGCATTTGCTGATCGAGCCAACGACCGGCGAACGCGCATCGTTCGATCCCGACTTCACGATCATCGACTTGCCCGGTTTCCAAGCCGACCCCGCTCTACACGGCACCGCGTCGGGCACCGTGATCGCGGTCTCGTTCGAGAAGAAGCTCGTGCTGATCGGCGGCACGTCCTACGCCGGCGAGATGAAGAAGTCGGTCTTCACGATTTTGAACTACCTGCTGCCGCCCAAAGGCGTCATGCCGATGCACTGCTCGGTCAACGTCGGCAAATCGAAGGAAAGCGCGATCTTCTTCGGCCTCTCCGGCACCGGCAAGACGACGCTCTCGGCCGATCCGAACCGCACCTTGATCGGCGACGACGAGCACGGCTGGGCCGACACGAACGTGTTCAACTTCGAAGGTGGCTGCTACGCGAAGATGATCCGTCTTTCGCCCGAAGCCGAACCCGAAATTTTCGCGACAACGAAACGCTTCGGCACCGTGCTCGAAAACGTCGTGATCGATGAAGCGACCCGCGAACTCGATTTGAACGACGCGACGCTCGCCGAAAATTCGCGCGGCGCCTACCCGATCTCGTACATCCCGAACGCGAGCACCGCGGGCCTCGCGGGCCAGCCGTCGAACATCGTAATGCTGACCGCCGACGCGTTCGGCGTGTTGCCGCCGATCGCGAAGCTCACGCCCAACCAGGCGATGTACCACTTCCTCTCAGGCTTCACGGCAAAGGTCGCAGGCACCGAGAAAGGCCTCGGCAAAGAACCGCAGCCCACGTTCTCAACCTGCTTCGGCGCACCGTTCATGCCTCGCCACCCGACCGAGTACGGCAATTTGCTGAAGGCGCTCATCGCCAAGAACAAGGTGGACTGCTGGCTCGTCAACACCGGCTGGACCGGCGGCGCCTACGGCACAGGCCAACGCATGCCAATCAAAGCGACGCGTGCTCTCCTCACCGCCGCCCTCGAAGGCACGCTGAAGACGGCCAAGATGCGCATCGACCCGCACTTCGGCTTCGAAGTTCCGGTCGCCGTCCCTGGCGTCGACAGCAAGATCCTAGACCCACGCGAAACCTGGGCCGACAAAGCGGCCTACGACCGCCAAGCGATCAAGCTCGTCCAAATGTTCCGCGAGAACTTCAAGAAATTCGAAGCCCATGTCGGCACCGAAGTCAAAGACGCCGCCCCAAGGCTCGCCGTAGCGGCGGAGTAGCTATACCGGGACGAGAGCGTCAGTGCGCCTCGTCCCAATTGTTCCCCGCCTTCGCCTCGACGACCAGCGGCACGCTGAGTTCGAACGCGGGCAGGCACGCCCCTTCCATAACTTTCTGCACGACCTTGGCAGTGTCCGCGGCCTCATCTTCCGGCGCCTCGAACA
>JANLXP010000546.1:0-9474 GCA_031365165.1 Alphaproteobacteria bacterium | reverse complement strand
CTCGACTTCGAGACCAAAATCGCGGAGGCAAGTTGGACGGCGGCCGAGCGGCGCGACATCGACAAGATATACAATCCCATGACAGTGGCCGCGCTGCAGGCAAGTGCCCCGGCGATCGATTGGCGTGCCTATCTTGACGCGGTCGGTGCCAAGGGATTGCAGACCGTCGTACTGAACGAGAAGACGGCGATTCAAAGGATCGCGCAAGTCTATGGCGATACCCCGCTCGATACGCTGAAGGCGTGGGAGGCGTTTCACATCGTTCAGAACGCTTCGCCCTTCTTGTCGAAGCGGTTCGTCGACAGCAACTTCGAGTTCAACGGCAAAGCGTTGTCGGGCGTCCAAGTCATCCGGCCGCGTTGGAAGCGCGGTGTTAGCCTGGTCGACGGAAACCTCGGCGAAGCTGTCGGGCGCGAGTATGTCCGCAGGTATTTTCCCGCCTCATCGAAGGCGAAGATGGACGTGCTCGTTGCGAATCTGAAGACGGCGATGAGCGGCCGTGTCCGGAACTTGGGTTGGATGAGCGCCGCTACCAAAACAAAGGCGCAAGAAAAGCTCACCAAGATGAAGGTGATGGTCGGTTATCCGGTCAAATGGCGGGACTATTCCAGCCTCAAGATCGATGCGGGAGATCTCTATGGCAACGTTCAGCGCGCGACCGCATTCGAGTTTGCCTACCAGCTCGGCAAAATCGGCAAGCCGGTCGATCACGAGGAATGGGGCATGACCCCGCAAACGGTGGACGCCTACAACGGGGGGCTTGAGAACAAGATCGTCTTCCCGGCCGGCATCCTTCAGGCGCCTTTCTTCAATCCCGACGCCGATCCGGCCGTCAACTACGGTGCGATCGGCGCGATCATCGGTCACGAGATAACGCACGGCTTCGACGACCAAGGCCGCAAGATCGACGCCAACGGAGCGCTGCGCGACTGGTGGACGGCGGAAGACGCCAAGCGCTTTGTCGCCGAAGCGGACAAGCTCTCAAGTCAATACGACAGCTACGAGGGCGTACCCGGTATGCACATCAACGGGAAGCTGACCTTGGGCGAAAACATTGCAGACCTCGGCGGCTTGCTTGTCGCGATCGACGCCTATCACACATCTTTAGGTGGCAAGCCCGCGCCCGTGATCGACGGCTTGAGCGGCGATCAGCGCTTGCTGCTTGCCTATGCGCAAGCCTGGCGTGGTAAGTCGCGCGACGATTCCATGCGCGCGCAATTGGCATCCGATCCGCATTCGCCACGCAAGTTTCGGGTCATCGGACCCACCCGCAACATCGATGCCTGGTATGCGGCGTTCGACGTTCAACCCTCGGGCAAGTACTACCTAAAGCCCGAAGATCGCGTGCGCGTTTGGTAGACGGGTCTGGCGTCGAATGACGGAAAGAGAGTCCCCCTAGCTTGTCTGCAATGCGGAGGTTTCACCTCTTGGCATGCCGACATGTCTGCGTGCATTGTGGCGCCGAGCTTAGAGGCAGGCGGGCGGCATGACGACGACGAACGGCGCGGGCGGCGCTTTGGCGGACTACGATAAACTTCCCTATCCGTCGATGCCGATCGTCTATACGCAGCCTGGGTCGCTCGCCGCGATGGCGACGCTGTTCGGCGCCGTGCCTGGCGATGCGACGAAGGCGACGGTGCTGGAGCTCGGTTGTGCGTCGGGTGGCAACATCATCCCGCTGGCGCTGCGCTTTCCGGATGCGCACTTCGTGGGCATCGATCTCTCGGCGCGGCACGTTCAGGATGCGAACGAACGCATTGCAAAGCTCGGCCTTAAGAACATCGCGATACGCCAAGGCGACATCGCCGCCGCACGGTTCGAGCGCGAGACGTTCGACTTCATCATCTGCCACGGCGTGTTCAGTTGGGTGCCGCGTACGGCACAGGATGGGATCTTTCGGATTTGCAACGAGAGCCTGCGGCCTTCGGGCATTGCCGCGATCAGCTACAACGTTTTGCCGGGCTGGCACTTGCGACGCATCGTGCGTGACATCCTTTTGTTTCATGCGGACCCGAAGAGCTCGCCCGCGGAACGGGTGGCGCAGGCGCGGAAGGCGCTGAGCGAGATCGCCGGGACGGTTACCGGCAACAGTCCCTATGCCTCGCTGTTGCGCAGCGAGGCCGAGCGGCTCGTCAAAGCGCCGTCGGCCTATATCCTGGGCGAGTTTTTGGTCGACCAGAACGCGCCTTGTTACTTCAGCGAGTTTGCGGCGCGGTCGGCGCAGGCGGGCCTCACCTATCTTTGCGACGGCGAAGCCGCGACCTCCTTGCCGGACTACTTCGCGCCGAACGTCGCCAAGCATGTGCGCGAGATGGCGCGCGACAATCCGATTGCCTTGCAGCAGTACACCGACTTCTTCACGGGGCGGCCGTTTCGCCGCTCGTTGCTGGTGCGGACAGCGCAGGCGCCGAAGCCTGTGCTCACGATCGATCCGGCGCGCGCGCGGCACTTGCACTTTGCGGCCGACTTGCGGCTTCGGGCCGAGCGTTCGAAGGCGGGCGAGATGGTCTATCTCGATCAACGGGGCCGGCCCATCCGTCCAAAGGGACCGATTTCGACTGCGATCGTGGAAGGCCTGGCGGGTGCCTTCCCTTCGACGCGGACGCTCGACGAACTGCTTCCCAAGCGCAACGCGGCTCAGGAGGCGAAGGCGCTGCAGGTTCTGACGCTGCTCCTGATCAGCGAACAGGCGACGGTTTCAACCGTGCCGCTCAGGGTAGGGCGGGGCGACGGCGAAAGCCCGCGCGCGTGGAGCCTAGCGCGTCTTGAAGCGGCCGCGTGTCAGCCGTGGGTGACCGCATTGCATCATATGGCCGTTCGGCTTGCGCCACCGGTCGAGCAGTTGTTGCCGCATCTGAACGGGAACAACAACCGCGCCGCGCTGCTGCGCATCGTCGGCGACGCTCTTGCGAAGAGCGAACAACCGTCTGCGAAGGCGGAGGACGTGCTTGCGCAGGCGCTTGCCTTTGCAGCGCGCCACGGGCTGCTTGAGCCTTGAGTTAGTGCGCGTGATTTAGGCGGTCTTGCTCGGTCAGGTACTCGATCAACGCGTCGGCGTCGACGTCGTTCAAGCCAAGATTCGGCATCGGCAAGTTTCGGTATTTCTTTTTCAGTGCGGTCGCGACGGGATCTTTTTCGGCGATCATTTTGTCTGGCTCTTTGAGCCAGCGTGCGAGCCAAGCGCGCGGCCGCGCCGCCACGACACCCTTTAAGTCGGGGCCGAGTTTGTCACCCTCACCGACCGTGTGACAGGCCATGCAGCGGGAGCGGAACAGCGTGTCGCCGCGCGTCAGTCCGCGGATCTCGTGAGCCACGGAGAACGGCTGCAGTCCCTTGCCTGCACCCACGAAATTGTTCATCGAGTTGGCCAATAGGTTCGCCAGGATCTTCGGATGGTCGTAGGGCGAACGCTTGATCCATTGCGCGGTCTTTTCGTTGCCGAGGATGAGGCTGGTGTTGTGTTCGCGCAAATTGGGCAAGCCTTGTGGCCCGAGCAATCCAAGCTTGCGCTGCAAGACCAGGACTTCGTCTTTCTTACCGGTGAGGAACGTCCAGTTCGCGCCGATCCCAAACATCGACTTGTACCGGCGCAACGCTTGCGGCGTGTCGTTCTTGGGGTCGATGGAGATCGAGTAGAAGAAGATGTCCTTGCCGACCCGGTCGCCCAGAATATTCGCGACCTGCACCAATTGCGCGGTGTCCGCCGGGCAGACGTCCTTGCATTTCGTGTAGATGAAGTTCAGCGCGACGACCTTGCCCTTGATGATGTCGTCGTAGAAGCGATGCTTCTTGCCGTCCTGATCGGTGAGCTCGATGTTTGGAAAGTAGCCGTCATGCCACGGCTGGTTCGCGCGCGCCGCAAACGCGAATATGCTGGCGAGGATGAACACTAGGGTCAGGCGCATAAGTCTTCTGGTCCAAACCCTTGGTCAATCCGGTCGCGCATCATTGCGAAGATGCGGGACCGGAGCTGCTTCATGACTTGGAGTTAGCGTCCGCCATTCGACGTCAAGGCGAACGTGGGCTCGTACGTCGTACCCGTCCAGGTCTGCACCGGTGTCGGGATGGCCGTGATTGAGCCCGGAGCCTTCAGGTCCCAACGCAGGAGCATCGCATTGTCCTCATGCTGCGTGTTGTGGCAGTGCTCCATATAGTTGCCCATGAACTCGCGGAACTTGACGATCAGGTCGACGCTGTTCGTGGCGTCCGGGAACGTGCTTAGGCGATAGACGTCCTTGCGCGCACCTTGCTCCCACAGCGGCACCGAACCACCGCGCGAGAGGATCTGCCCTTCCTCAAAGTGGATGTGGACGGGATGCGACCAGCCCGAGCCGCCGCGCAGATGCCAGATCTCATACTGGCTTTGCGTCACGTTCGCCGAGATCCGGTGCGGATCCATCGAGAAGCCCTGACCGCCGTCCGTTGCAATCGTCCAGGGTTTGGCGTCCGTGCCGTTCGCTTTCGAGAACAGGAATGTGCGCTGACGAGCATTGGCGATGTCCGTGGCCGAGATGACGGGCGGCGGGATCATCGTCTTCTTGCCGGGCTCGTAATCGACCGGGTCCATGGAAAGGTCGGTTGCGCCTGCAGGTAACGCGTTGACGCGGAACTCCAGGATCCTGCCGACGGCCGGGTCACCCGAATAGGTCGGGCTGGTCGCCGTCGCAATCGACACTTCGCGCGATGGACCCGTGCCGTTCTGATGCTCGAGCAAGTTGATCAGATAGAGCTTTGTGCCGGGCGCGAAGTTCTTGAAGTCGACGACAATGTCGTAGCGTTCGGCAATGCCGATTTGCGGCAAGTCTCCCAATTGCGCATTTGGGAATGGGATTGCATTGCGCATCAGGTTGCCATCGTTGGCCACCATGTGGAACGGCACCCGCACGCCTGCGTCGGTCGCGATTGCGAGCTTGAAGTAGCGCGAGACTGCGCCGTTCAGGATGCGGAAGCGATAGCGCCGTGCGCGGACGTTCAGATAGGGCTTGTACGTCCAGTTCACGAGCACGCGGTCGCCCAGGAAGCCGTCCTTGTTGAAGATGTTGAAGAACAGCTGGCCGTTCGCGTCCCATGCCTTGTCGGCGATGAGCAGGTTCACGTCGTAGTCGCGGTTACCCCAGTCGAGCGCCGTACCCGACGGCAAGCACATGTTGGGATTGGCCGCGTTCGTATAGTTGCACTGGAAGCCTTCGCGGCCGCGGTCGATGGCGCTGTAGTAGTTCATCATCGCCGCGTCGCCCTTGTAGACATTCTGGGCGGTGAAATCGAGCATGTGGTCGTGGAACCAATGCGTGCTCATCGTCTCGTGCCAGTCGCCTTTGACCAGCGTCGTACCCCCGGCGCCGTTGGGCATGCCCGCCCACGGATCGGTTGCGGTCTTGTTGATCGTGTCATTACCGGCGAGGACCATCGGCCAGTGATAATCGTAGTACTGACCAGGGAAGAAGAAAGCGGCTGTGTAGCCGTCGCTTTCGGCGCCGTTGTGACCGTTGTGCTCGTGCGTTGTGATCGTATGCATGCCGAAGCCGTTGTTCGCGGCAACGTCGATGGGCAGCGTGTTGAAGTGACGGAACAGGATCGGCTCGCCGTAGCGGGCCATCAGGAGTTTCGGCGGCATGGTGCCGTCGAACGTCCAGACAGAGTTCGGGTCTTGTGCCGGAAGAAGCGGATGGAAACGGACTTGGGTGTTCTTGTTCGTGCCACCGCGATAGTTGAGTCCGCCGGGCTTGAACTCACCCACGGCCCAGTGATGGCGCTGTAAGAGGTCGCGAAGGCCGCCATTTGTGCGGGCGCCGTTTTGCGCCGTCTGGAAGTAGACCTTCGAGGGGAACTCGGTCCAGCGCTGATGCGCGAACCATTCGCCGGATGGGCGTCCTTCAATCGCGCTCGTTGTGAGCGGCGAGCCGAGGCAGCCTCCGATCGTTGCGGCCCAGGGATTGGACAGCGTCGTATTTGCGGTACGTGTGGGCAGCGGCCAAAGTGGCTGGTTCAAGAACGCGTCGAGCGCTGTGCCCGCGGGTCCCCCATTGCATGCAGCCGCGACCGGTTGCGGCAGCGGCTGGCATGTCGGGCAGGTCGATCCCGGCACCGGCTTCGTGCCGAACTCTTCGAACAAAAGCATCTCGGCCGTGAACGGCTGCACCGTTTGTCCGTTGAACGTGAGCGGACTCGCTGGCGCGTCGGTCGGCACGTTGAACCCCGGTGCGGCTTGGCCAAATGCCTGCGGCGCGACCATCGTAAGGAGTGCTAGTGCACCTGCGCTCGCCGCCAGCGATAAGCCTCTGTGTTTTCTTGTCATCTCAGTCCCCATTCCTTCGTGCACGATCGCCGTGCTTTCCGTATTTTGCCGCCGGCGGCGTTCGTGCCGCCGGCATTTCTTGAGTTCGCGCCCTAGAGGATGAAGTCCGCCGCCACGAGCGGGCCCGTAAATCCTTGCAGAACGATTTCGAAGTCCGGCGTCAGGTCGTTGTTGAAGTTTCCCTGGATCAGCGTCGAGTCCAGCGAGCCGTTTCCGTCGGAGTCGAACAGCTGGTAGTGGATTTGGCCTGCGGCCAAGCCCGCACCGGCCGTCGGATCGCTGAACGCCGCCGTGCCGATGAAGTTGAAGGCTTGGTTGCCCGCGACCGTTGTGTTCGCATCGATGGCCGACAAGTCGATGTCTTCGTTTCCGCCGCCGCCGAGGAAGTCGAGAATGATGTCTCGATTTCCGGCGCCAACGCCGGTGTCGCCGGACGAGAAGTTGAAGTCGTCCGTGCCGGCGCCACCGATGAAGACGTCCGCACCAGCGCCGCCCGCCAACTCATCGTTTCCGCCCAAGCCCAACAGCAGGTCGGATCCTGTTCCTGTAGTGATGCTGTCGTTGCCGCTTCCGCCGAACGCCAAGGCCAGCACCTGAGAACCGAATTGGACGTTCTGGATGTTATTCAGCGTATCGACGCCGTCGGGGCTTCCGCCGCGATTGTCGGTCACAACCAAGTTGCCGGAACCGTTCACGGAGAACCCGTAAGCGCTCAGCGGCCCACTGAATACGGCCGTGTCGTTGCCCGCACCGCCGTTGAGCGCGTCGTTGCCCGCTCCACCGAAGAGGAAGTCCGCGCCACCGTTGCCGTTGAGCGTGTCGTTGCCGCCCAACCCGAGCAGCAGATCCGCGCCATTGCCGCCGTTCACGCTGCCACCGCCGGTGTTGTTCCCGTTGGTCCCGAACACCAGGTTCAGGTCCAAATTGCCGAACTGAATGGTGTCCATATTGATCAGCGTGTCGATGCCATCCGGGCTTCCGCCGCGCAGATCCGTGACGACGAGGTTCGAGCCGCTAAGCGAGAACCCATAGTTGCCGACCGTGCCCGAGTAGACAGCCGTGTCGTTTCCACCCAAGCCGTTCAGCGTGTCGTTGCCGCCGCCGCCGGTGAGGATGTTGGCGCCGTTGTTGCCGGTGATGATGTCGTTACCCGCGCCGCCGACAACGTTTTCGATCGACACAAGCGTGTCGGTGCCGGTTTGTGCGCTCGTCGCCGTGCCGTTTCCGCCGCCGTTGGCAAGGGTCACGGTGGCAGCCGCCGCGGTGGCGCTTAGGTTGTACGTGTCGTTGCCGCTTCCGCCGTCGTAGGTGTCGTTTCCGTCGTTGAGCGAAGCGAAGAACGTGTCGCCGCCGCCGCCGCCCTGGACGAAGTCGTTTCCGCCCAGCGCCGTGATTTGATCCGCACCACCATTGCCGAAGATCAGCTCCGCCAACGCCGTACCCGAGAAGGTGTGCGTCTGAGCGTTGTCAACAATGTAGTGGACGGCAGCGCCGGTCGCCGTGTTCAGATTTCCGAACGCGTCGATGTAGGTGACAGTCAATCGGACATAGCCGCTGTTCGGCGGCGAGCCGTTTGGTGGCGCCGGCGGTGTGTAGGTCAGCGTATCCGCGCTCACACCCGTGATCGCCGTGGTGAAGTTTACGCCGTCGGACGAGATCTCCCACGTGTACGAAACAGTGTCCTGCAGAATGCCGCCGTCCGGATCGGACAGCGTGTTGACCGCCAGAATCCGTGACGGCGTGCCGCCGCCGGAGATGCCGGTTGCAGCTACGATGCCGATTGGATCGGTGGTCTGGCTGACCACTTCAGATGCGCCGCTGTAAACGAAGCCTTGCGCGTCGGTGTAACCCGCATGGACCGAGAACGAGTGTCCGATGTCTGTGTCGGTGAGCACCAGATCCGCGGTGGTCGCACCGCCGATAGCGATACCGTCACGGTACCACTGGAAGGATTCCGAGCCTCCTTGCCATGGACCATCGGGATCGATGCCGATGACCGCAGACAGAGTTCCGCCGGATGCGGCCGTGCCGGTGATCGTCACGGGCGCGACGCCGTCGTCGACGGCATCGACATTGATCAAGACCGTTTTCGGTTGGCTGTAGCTTAGGCCGTCGAACAGACGGTACTGGAAGCTGAACACCGGCGCAGGGCCGTTCAGATCGTCGCTCGAGAGACCGGGTGCCGGCGTAAAGACATAGTGGCCCGTATTGCCGTTGAGCACCAACGTTCCGTTCGTCACCGAATTCTGAACGAGACGCCAGACGGGCGTCGCGGCGGGTCCGTCCGGATCAGGAACCTGCGGACCGAAGAGGTTGCCGGCAACCGCCGTGTCTTCGAGGCCGGTGTTGCTTTCCGGCGCAAGGCTGATGACCGGTGCCAGATTGCCGGTCTGTACCGTGACCAGGAAGGTGTCCGTCACCGTCAAAGCCGGGCCTGGGCCACCATCCGTCGCGGTGATCTTGATCGAGAGCTGGCCCGCGTTTGCGACCGTGCCTGTAATCGTCGCCCCACTCACACCGCCGTTCACGGGGTCGGGAATGAGGGTGAAGGTCAGACCAACGCTTGCGAGCGATGCGCCGTTCGACAGAGTCGCTGTGTAGGTTAAAAGGTTGGAGGCCGTTTCATTGTCGTTAAACGTTTGCGTAAGCGGCAGCACGATATTGACCGGAAATCCGGTGCGAGCGTTCGTGTCAGGAAGCCCCATGAGACCCTGCTGACTGATTATGAACGGTGCTGTGTTGACCACCGGCGTCGGGTTCACGACGACGCCTGCAGTCTCGGCCGAGACGACGATTTCGTGTAGGCCCTTGCCATCAATATAGGTTTCGACGACGCGAATTGGGTCGCGGATTAGAGCATTGGTCGGCGTGAACGAAGTGCCGGTGGCGCCAACGATATCGATCCACGCGGAGGTGCCGCCAGGCGCGGCGAAGTTGTTCCACTGCCACTGGTAGTGAACGCTGCCTGGCTGAATTCCGTCAGGATCACTGACCGTGCTGTTCAGGAGGTCGACGGTGAGCGGTGTGCCTACGACGGCGTTCACCGGCGTCGCCGCATTCGCGTCGTCGTCCGTTATCAAAAGCGTACCGGTCGGCGGCAGGTTAGCATCCGGGTTCGGGTCGATATTTATCGTCCCGTCCGCGAACTGCAGACGTTCGACGTTGCGGATCTTGTCGCT
>JANLXP010000530.1:0-4117 GCA_031365165.1 Alphaproteobacteria bacterium | reverse complement strand
AGCCGATTCCCGCGTGTGGTGCCGATCTCGTCGGCTATTTCGCGCCGCACGAAGGGTCGCTGACGACAGCCTACGGGCTCTACACTATCGAGAGTCTGGCGGCATACGAGGCTTACAAAGCCAAGCTCGTCGTTCACCCCGGTGCAAAAGACGCGTTCGCGTTTGCGCGGCGCGAACAATTCATTCGCCGCGAGGATCGCATCTTCCTCAAACCTGTTCCGACGCTGCGCTAGCGAACGGCGTTGCCTTTTCGAGATGGATTAGAATTTGAACGGTGCCGCCAGTTCTGCGTCGTTCAACGTGATGGCAGAACTCGGGCCTGTGTCTTTGAGGATTTGCTTGGCGACGATGACGCTCACGGGCCCGAGTACAGTGAAGTGGCTTGCGCGGGGGACGAGGTGGAAGCGGAGGTTTGGGTTTGTGCTGGCCGCTTGCATCGCGGCGAGAGCCTTCGCGTTACCGTTTTCGCCTTCGATGATCGTGGTTGGCGATTTGATTGCGTTGAGAAAGCGGATGGGTGCGCGGCGGTCGAGGTCGTCTTGACCGGCGACTTGCACGCCTAAGGCCGCCATGTAGGTTTTGCTCGGCGTTTGCCATTGGTCCAAAGGCGAAGGCGGCTCTGAACTGCGTGGTTGTTGCCATCGTCAGCAACACGAGTGTGCCGCCGGTCGAGTGGCCGCCGAGGTAGATGCGTGCGGGATCGACGTAGGACAGGCGCGCGACGTAGTCGCCTGCCGCCTTCACGTCATCGACTTCGCCGTAGAGGCCTTCGCGTTCGCCGGGATTGTCGTTGCCGCCGCGCAGCGAGACGACCATCAGCACGATGCCGGCTTTGCGGAATGCAGAGGCGGATTGGTCGTTCGTCGGATCTTGCGCGGTCCACATGTCGCCGATCGCGGCACTGTCGCCGCCACCGATCCAAACGATCGCGGGATGTTTGGCACTGCCCTTCGGCGCTGGCGTCAGGTAGGCGGCAAGGTCGCCTGGCGGAGCGGGATAGCGGACGAGGTCGAACGCACCGACTGGGGGCGGCGGCGCATCGTCTGACTGACTCCGTCCGACGACGCCCGCGTCATGACCGCGGCGCGCATCGGCGAGGGATTGGTCCCCTGCGTGGGCAGCGCTGAGAGAGGCGGCGAAGGCGGCGGCCAGGAGCGTAACGCGGTGCATGTCACTTCTCTCTGTTTCGGATTTCGATCATTTGTTGCTGCTCGATCAGCCTTCGCCAGGTGGCGACGTCGCCGAAGTCGACCGGCCCCGCCCGGCGCGCGGTCAAGGGGCGGATGACGAGCAGGTAGTAAAGTGTCCCCGCGAGCGCACCGCCGAGGTGTGCGCCGTGGCCGATGGGCAGGCCACCGCCTTCGGTTTGTGCGATCAGGCCCACGACGTCGAGGCCCACGAAGACCGCGGCGCCAACGAGTGACGGCATCGGGATGATACCGAGCAATAACAGGCGCGCTTCAGGGTAAAGGAAGCAGAACAATAGGATCACGCCCGAGATTGCGCCGGATGCACCGAGTGCCGGGAGTTCCGGATGGCCGAGCAGGAACGCCGATACAGCTGCGTGGCCCAGCGAAGCCACGATCGCAGCGATCAGGTAGAATGTGAGATAGCGGCCCGAACCGATGGTGGCCTCCACGATCGGACCGAACGTCGCCAGCACGTACATGTTCAGGAAGAAGTGGAGGAAGATTAGGTGCGAGAACTCGGAGGTCAGCAGCGTCCACCAGCGGCCGGCGCTCAGCGCGTCGGCGCTGACGAGAAAGTTCTCGATCATGAACGGGCTTTGGCCGAGATAGAGCCACAGGCCGAAGACGGCGGCGTTCAGGACGAGCAAGATGAGGGTGATGGGGCGCATTTGGGGACTGTAGCGCGGCTGCCGCTGTTGCGCATATTCCCAATCGCGTCATCTCAGATTGAGTTGACGTCTCTGCATGCTTAATGTGTCGCGGCTCGACAGTACGGTCGTGCGGTGCCATATTTGTGAGGCTATGACCTTAAAACGAACCATCGAACTGAGCGCCGATATCGACACTGCGCTCAACGAAGCGGCAGCGGCAGGCGCGCAGACGCCGTCGCAACTGATCGAGTCGGCGCTTGTCAGCTTCCTTCGCGATGCTGCTGAATCGGCGGAGGATGCCGAGCGCTGGGCGCGATATCTGAAGTCGCGAAAGGCTGTGCCTATCGAGGCTGTTCGCCTGTGGGTCGCGAGTTGGGACAGTGAAAACGAACGTCCCGTTCCGACCCCGTGAAGGTCGCGTTTTCTGAAGATGCAATTGCAGACATCCTCCGGCTGAGGGAATTCTTGAAGCCGATTGCGGCCGATGCGGCACGTAGAGCAGTTGAAACGATCATTGACGGGTGCGAGGCGCTTTCGACGTTTCCGGCACGCGGGCTGTTGCTCGATGATGGGTCGCGTCGCGTTGTGATTCCGTTTGGTGCACGAGCGTACATCGCGGGCTATCGAATCGACGAGGAGCTTGATCAAGTTGTGATCCTGCGGGTTCGGCATGCACGGGAGCGCGAGCGCTAGCCGCATGTCCTCCGCATCCGATCCCGAAGCCGTGCTTTACCGCGTGTTTGCGCAGCGGTTCCCGACGGAAGATGCCTGTCTGGATCACCTGCTTGCGTTGCGCTACGGGCGCCGAGGTCCCTGTCCGAAATGCGGGCGCGTGACGACATTTCACCGGCTAAAGCGCGCGCCGGCTTACGTCTGCCAGTGGTGCGCCTATCACATCCATCCGAAAGCGGGGACACCCTTTGCGCGGACCCGCACGCCGCTACAAGATTGGTATTATGTGATGTTTCTCACCTGCGTCGGGCACAAGCGGATGACCGCGCGCGAGGTGCAGCGCCAGTTGGCGGTGACGTACAAGACCGCGTGGCGGATCACGCATGAGATCAAGACGCATTTGAATGCCGGGCCCTGACGCTTTTTGGCGGAAATCCATAAGTCAGGAAGATATCCACAGAATTAGGGGTTGACTCGTTCGGCGTTTTCGGCGACTTTCGGCGTCGAAATCGACAATGGTAGAAATCCGCCCGGCCCGTGAAAACGCGGCCGGGCTTTTGCGTTTTGCGTGTCGATTTCGACCTCATCCCAAACGAAAGGCGACACCATGACCGCAACCATCTGGTCGAAGTTTTTCTGGTCTGACTGCCAGGCCGAACCCACGCTGCGCCGCTGCTCGCTGGCCGCACGCGGGCTGTGGCTCGACATTCTGTGCCTCGCTGCGCAGGCCGAGCCCGTGGGCTTTCTGGTGCAAGACGGCAAACCGCTCGACGTGAGCCAACTCGCGCGCAATGCGGGTGCCGCCGAAGACGACGTCGCGGCGCTGCTTGCCGAGCTTGAGCGTGAGGGTGTTTTCTCACGCGACCGGCGCGGCCGCATCTACTCGCGCCGCCTCGTGCGCGAAGCGAAACTTCGTGCGTCTGGACAGAAAACCGGCAAACGAGGCGGCAACCCAAGCCTTTGCAAAGCAACGAAGATTTCGCCAACCGATAACGGGGTGCATGGCAACGGCGGCACGACCCCCGTTGGACCCATAAGCCAGAAGCCAGAGTCCATATTCCAAAAGCCAGCAGCCAAGAGCCAGACGCCGGCCGGCCGCGCGGGAGGGCTGCCGCCTTTTTCAAGAGATAGAACAGTCACGCCGTTGCTTGAACGTGCAGCTGCCGCGATGGGGGTGGATGCGAACGTGCTGGCGTGCCGTCCGGCATGGGATGGCTTTCCGGCAATGATGCTGGAGCTTGTTGCGCAAGGCTGCGACGCCGAGCGTCACGTTTGGCCGACGATCCAACGCCTCTCCGAGCGGCTGAGCGAGCCGCCGACCTCGCCCAGCTATTTCCGCGAGGCGATCTTGGAGGCGTTTCTGAAGCATAATACGTCGCTGCCGTTCGTTCCGCCGGAAGAGTGGGCAAGCAGGTTGCGCGTGTTGAACGAAATAGGTGCCTGGTCGCGCCACTGGGGCCCAAGGCCCGGCGAGCCCGGCTGCCAAATGCCTCCTGATACTGTCGCTGAGGTGCTTTAATCCTGGGAGCGCCGGCCCCTGGCCGGCTCTTTCTACGTAGAACGTGCCGTCCACAGGCTGGCGTTCGCAGGTGGTCATTCTCGGTG
>JANLXP010000508.1:0-5990 GCA_031365165.1 Alphaproteobacteria bacterium | reverse complement strand
TGTTCGATATGTCCTTTGGAAACTGTCACGCGCGTCCGCGCACGCGCGGTTCGCGTTGCACAGATCGTGAGCGGAGAGAGCCGAACCGGGAGTGGCTCGGAACGACACAACGGATGGCTGGGCGAAAGGTTGCGTCGGCGGCGCATTCGGTGCCGCGGCATCATAGCCAAGACACGGGTTCGCGCGGGGTCTTGGGGCTTCAACGCCTCGGTCGCGGTTGAAATCCGGGTTTATTCGCACATGGTGCATTCGCACCACAGACAAACGGCGCGTTTGCGCCAACCGCGGCTGCCGCTAGCAGCATGCCCCTCGCAACCAACGGCTCGATCCAGCCGTTACCTCCAACGAAGCCGTCCTTATGCGTCACCGGCCGTAGCCCGCGTCACGCCGATCCGGCACCTCTTCAGTCTTGCATTCTTTCAACGGGCACGTTTCGAGACGGGCGAACGCGCTCAGGAGAAGTCACCATGTCAGCGGAATATGTCGTCATTTGGTTGATCATCGGCGCGGTCGCGGGATGGCTTGCGGGCATGATCGTTAAGGGCGGAGGCTTCGGCCTCCTTGGCGACATCGTCGTCGGCATCGTCGGCGCGTTCGTCGGCGGAGCGCTCCTCACGATGTTGGGCGTCAGCATTGCTCCCGGCCTCGTCGGTGTCATTGCGACCGCCACGCTCGGCGCGGTCGCGTTGCTCGCGCTGTTTCGCGTCGCGCGCTTTTAGGAACACACAATGGGCAATCTCGTTTGGGCAGCGACGTTCCTCTTATTGATCCTTATTTCGTCGATGGTCGCAGCCGCCGCCATGATCGGCATGCCGATCTCCGGCGGTGTTGGACTGGGTGTCGGCTCGATGGCACTTTTGCTGGTCGGGTGGGGCTATGAACTCTTGGCCGCCGCGCGGGCGACGCCACTCCATCTCGAGCCCACGAGCATATGAGCAGGAGAACGCACCCATGGCTTCGAACACGATCGTGCGTTTCGGACGGCGCATCGCACTACCTTCGACGGTGCAGATCCTGCACGACTATAGAGTCTTCGCCGAAGAGCGCGAGGTTCGCGAACGGTGCGCGGCCGAACTGGGCCTATCGCTAGACGCGTCGTGGAGCGACATCGTCGTGCGCAGGCAGCACCCATCTCCGGCAGCAGCGACCTAAGAGACGATTTGCTCAACTCGCAAATGCGCTGGGCCGCACAAGTTGCGGCCCCGTTTCGTTGTGCTAGCATCCCGCCCCTACGCTGGAAGGGGCCATCCGCATGTCGCCGAAACCGTTTGTTGTAATGCCGAAAGACTACGCCGGTCCGCTCAATATCGTGGGCGAGCACCTGACGATCCTGGCCTCGGGATCGCGCACCGGCGGTTACGAAGTATTCCACCAACAAGGGCCGGAAGGTTCCGGTCCCCCGCCGCATTCGCATCCGTGGGACGAATCGTTTTACGTCGTGAAGGGCGAGATCGACTTCGGCATCGGCGACCAAAGCATGACCGCAACACCCGGCACGCTGGTGCATCTGCCGGCGGGCACGACGCATTGGTTTCGCTTCGCCAAGGGCGGCGGCGAAATGATCTCGATGACGTCGCGCGAGGGCGCCTCGCACATGTTCACCGATTTCGCTCGCGAAATTGACCCCGTGCATCCCGATCTGGGCAAACTCGCCGAAGTCGGCGGACGTCACGGGTTGAAGGTCGCGGTTTAACCCGCGCCGGTTCAATCCCCAGCGAACGTGAGCCTGAGCCCCGCCTGCACGTCGGGGCTCGTCTCGCTCAAGCCCGCGGCGCCGTAGGCGACGATGCGCGTGTCCTTCGAAACGTCGAAACCCACATAGGCGCCCGCTTGCGCGGCGTCGCGACGAAGTTCTGAGCTCGCTTGCGCGAATTCGAGCGTCACGCCCGCCAACGTGTGTTCGCTCACATAGCTCTCCGCGCCGACACCTGCGATCACGCCGCTACCGCCGCCGCCGAACGCTTGCTCATAGCCGACCGATCCGTAGACCGCCGAGCGCGCCGCGATCGGTTCGCGCACGCCTGCCGAGACTGCAACGGCCGCTTCGCCGGTGCCAAGAGAGCGATCCGCATCGCCCGTCGGCGCCCGCACGCGGCCCGTCATCGAAAACTGCGTGCCGCCGGCGCTGACATAAGGGATCGCCGAAACTTCAAGCGACACATCACCGAGACCAATCTCGCTCACCCCATTCACGGGCGGCACCTTGTTCGCCGCATCGCCGCCCAGCAACCCGCCGAGTGGACCGCTGCCGCCGATGCCGCCGGGCACGATCGTCCCCGGACCGTCGACGCTGACGAGCGGCACGGTCAAGGTCGCACTCCACCGCTCCGCCACATAGCCCGCAGCAAGCGGCACCGTGACGATCGTCGTGTCTTCCGCCTCGCCGTAGTCGCCGGTGGAATAGTCGACGCCGGTGGAGAAAATCCAACGCCCGTCCTCCGCCCAAGCCGGCGTCTGAAGCAAAACCGCCGCCGCAAGTACAATCATTGAAGTGTTACGCATCATGTCCCTCAACCGCCAAGTTGTAGAGTGGCGGCGGCAGCATCCCTTGGCTGATGCCGCCGCCGCCGTGGACCGCGCGACGCTCAAGTCCTCGCGGTCCGCCCGTCGCCTAGGCGACCTCAGAAAATGTCAAACCAGCTGTCGGAGCTCGCTTCGGCCTCGACCGCAGCACCCGCTTCGACGTTCGCGTGGCCCGCAGCATTGGCGGCCGCGCCGGTCACCACACCGACCGCGCCGCTCGCCTTCGCGCCGACGCCCGCTGCAGCCGAAACGGTTTGCGACACCGCGCCCGATGCCGTACCGGCCGCGCCGTCAAGCGCACCGGCCGCATCCACTTGACCGGAAAGCGACGCGCTCGCGCTGATCAGGGAAACCGGTGCATGAGTAGCGATCTGCGCCGAGCCTTCGGCCGCCGCCGAGGCGCTGCCTGCGAGTTGCGCGCTCTTGTGCAGCGTGCCATCCGCGGTCGACGTCGCCGTCGCACTCGCTTTGCTCGTCGCCGCTGCCGAAGTCTTCTCGACCTTGCTCGCTGCCGACGTGGCCGTATCGATCGCGCCGCGTCCGCTCACCGTCGCATCGACCGATGCACCGACCGTCGCGCCGACGTTGCTGCTGACGGGCGGCAAAGACGGAACGCCGAGGCGTCCACCGGCACCAAGCGTGCCACCGACTGCGCCACCTGCGCCGCCGCCCAAAATCCCCCCGGCCGTTGCCGGTTCCAAAGTGCCAAGCGCTGCGCAAAGCGCGACGGCCGTCAACGTGCTGAACTTGGTACGCATTTGGTCTAACTCCTCGTTGTCTGAAGAACGGCCAGACGGCCTGTTCATTGGGACAACGGAGCGACCCGCGATTTTCTTTCCCTCAATCGGAGAAAAATTTTAGCGCCAGCCGCCGTCGCGTGCATTGCGCTCGGCCGCGGCATCGAAAGGCGCGCCCGCGATCATGCCGTCGACGGCTTTGCGCACGTCGTCAGGCAGCCCAGCACTCGCAAGTTCATAGGGCGCACTGCTTCGAACCGGTGCGGTCACATACGTGTTGACCTCCCAGCCACTCGTCTCGCGGCACGCAATGCCGGCGAAATTTTCGCGTGCGGCACCCAAGTCGAATGTCCGGCAAAGCTCGCCGCTGCCCGCACGAAAACTCACACCGACGCGCGGACCTTCACGAACCTCATCGCTGGCCAGTTGCGTCTCAAGCACTTGCGCCAACTGTCCCGAGGCCGCAAACGGCACTGAACCCGGGCCCGGCGTGCGCTCGAAGCCCAAGTAGAACGCCAAGCCCACAGCCAACACCAAACCAAAAACCGCGCCTGCAGCTGCGAAGCGCGGCGCGCCTGGGCCAAACGACAACAACCCGACGATCCGCTCGCGCCAATTCGTCTGCAGGGATACAGGAGTCGTCATCGCAGCTTCGATGATCCGCGCCGGCACCGGCTGCTTCAGCGCCGGATCGAACGCCGTGCTGAGCATCAGGTGCACGCGCTCTTGCCGCTTAAGCCGCGCCTGCAAAGTAGGATCGGCCGCGAGCGCCGCGTTCACACGCTCGCGCTCGTCGCCCGGCAACTCGTTGTCGAGATAAGCCATCAAGGTTTCGTCGCTGATCGTCATAGCAATACCTCGGAAGGCTCCGCCCCCTCACCCGCCAGCGCCGCGGCAAGCGCCGCGCGCGCACGAAACAAGCGGCTGGTCAATGTGCCGATCGGCACATCCAGCGTATCGGCCGCTTCGCGATACGACATGCCCTCGACACAGACGAGCGCCACCGCAACGCGTTGTTCTTCGGGCAGTTTCGCCATCGCGTCACACGTGGCACCGAACGCCAGGCGCGCTTCCATATCGCGCGCACCGTCGGCACCAGCGAGGTCCAGAGCCGCATCATCGAGCGGATCCGTCACGCGAACTTTGCGCGCCCGAACCGTGTCGATCCAAATATTTTGCGTCATCCGAAACATCCAACTGTCCAACCGCGTTCCTTCTTCCCACTTGTGCAGGTTGCGCAAACCGCGTTCGACCGCGTCCTGCACCAGGTCGTCGGCGTCGCTGCCGTTGCCGGTCAGCGAGAGCGCAAACCGGCGCAGCCGCGGCAGCAGCGCGACAACCTCCCCGCGTATGGCTTCCAAGGACCGAACCATGGGTTCATCGATACAACGGATTGCCTCGCGATTTTAATCCCGGCTCGAAAAACGGAACCGTTCTGCGGCCAATTTGGAAGAAATGCTGGGGACCATCCGTTGTCGGAACGCTATGATCGCGGCCATGCGCAGAATCGCTCTTTTCGCCACCCTGGCGCTCGCCGTGCTGCTCCCCGTAGCCGCCGGGCCGCTGGGTCTGCCGGGACCCAGGCCAGGGCCGATGATCGGCAACACGCTGGGCAAAGTGGGCGGCACCGTCGACAAATCGGTCACCACGGCAACCGGCGCAGTCGACAACACTGTGAAGGGCGTCACCGGCACGCTGGGCAGGGTTCTGGATACGGCGGGCTTGGACCCGGCGGGCCGCCCCGCCAACCCCGCTCTCATCGAATTGGATCCGAACGGCGCGCGCGTCATTCGCGGTGTGGTGATCGCAGTCGGTCTTTCCGATCGCGCCCGCGCAGCAGCGGACACGATGGGACTTGAAGTCACGCGCACCGAAACGCTCGACCCGCTCGACATCGAGATCACGCGTTTCAAAATTCCGTCAGAGCGCGGGGCCGAACAAGTGCTGGCCAAGCTGCGCGCCGCCGACCCGGACGGCGCCTTCGACTACGAACACATCTACGACCCCGCCGGCCGATCCGGCACCGCAGCCGCGCAAGCATCGCTACCGCGCGTCGCCCGCAGCGACACCTTGATCGGGATGATCGACGCAGGCGTTGATCGCGACCACCCGGCGCTGGCGAGCGCCGACATCGTCATCAAAGCAACCACCGAAGCGCGTGGCACATCGCGCGCGACCGCGCACGGCACAGCCGTCGCCTCGCTCCTCGTCGGCGACGACCACACGTTTCAAGGCGCGCTTCCTGGCGCGACACTCTACGCCGCCGACGCCTTCGCCGGCTCGCCGACGGGAGGCTCCGCCGCCGACATCGCCCGCGCCATCGCCTGGCTCGTGGGCCAAGACGTCCCCGTCATCAACATCAGCATCGCAGGCCCGAAGAACGTGCTGCTCGAAGCAGCCGTGCGCAGCGCGATCGCGCGAGGCCACGTGATCGTCGCACCCGTCGGCAACGACGGTCCGGCGGCGGCCGTCAGGTATCCAGCAGCGTTCGACGGCGTCGTGGCGGTGACCTCCGTCGATGCGCGTCGGCGCGTCCAACTCGATGCCAATCGCGGTGCACCCGTCGCGTTCGCGGCGTTTGGGGTCGACGTTCGCGCCGCAGGCCTTGGCGGCGCCTACGGCCCCGTCACCGGCACATCGTTCGCAAGCCCCCTCGTCGCCGCGCGCTTCGCAGAACTGATGGCGCACGCAGACAAAGTGGGCGCCGACCGCGCACGTTCAGCGCTCGTT
>JANLXP010000436.1:0-2109 GCA_031365165.1 Alphaproteobacteria bacterium | reverse complement strand
CCGTGCAGACATTTTGGTTGCAGCCGGTGGGTGTCAAATTATAGGGCGTCCCGCCATCCTGGAACGTGACGATCTTCGCAGTGCCGCCGTCGACGATTTGAACTTGCTGTCCTCCGAGTTCGGTCACCAATAGACTGAGACCTTCCGGCGTTACTTCCTCGACGATCTGGTTCGGATTGGTGATCGGGGGATCTGCGGCGTAGGCTGTGGTTGATAGAGCGGCAAGCGCGAGCGCTGCGGCGGTCGTAAGGCGCATGGTTGCTCCAAGCCTTTATTGAGGGCTGTGTGGTTGCGGGGACTTGAAACGTAGCAGGCAGCCTCGACGGGTCAACGATACCGCAGGTCGTCGTGCCCACTCCAATTCCCTTGACACGCGCAATCGGTGTGCGTTGCGTGGCGCGATGGAGTGGACCGACGACGGCATCGTTCTGGGCTTGCGGCCGTTTGGGGAGAACGGCGCCATCCTTGAGGCGCTGACGCGCGAGCATGGGCGGCATTTGGGGCTCGTGCGTGGTGCGATGTCGAAGCGGTTGAAGGGTGCGCTGGAACCCGGCAACGCGGTGAAGCTTCATTGGCGCGGGCGGCTCGATCAGCAATTGGGTGGCTATGCGGTGGAGCTTGCGGCAGCGCGTGCGGCGCAGTTTTTCGACGATGCGCTGAAGCTGGCAGGCTTAAGTTCCGCGTGCGCGGTTTGTGCCGCAATGTTACCCGAACGCGAGCTGCATGCCCGCGCGTTCGATGCACTTGATGCGTTGCTCCAATCGATCACGGGACAGGTGTCGCCAGCGTGGGTTGCGGACTATGTTCGCTTTGAGTTGATGCTACTTGAGGATTTGGGCTTCGGGCTCGACCTCACGCAGTGCGCAGTGACGGGCACGAGTGACGATCTGCGCTTTGTGTCGCCGAAGACAGGGCGCGCCGTGAGCGGAACCTCAGCCGAGCCTTATCGCGATCGTTTGTTGAAATTGCCTGGATATTTGACGGTGGGCGAGGGCGCAGCTGCGCCGAACGATCTTGTGGATGGTTTGACGCTGACAGGGTTTTTCTTGGAGCGTGTGGCTCAGGAACACGGCGCCGTCCTGCCACAAGCGCGCGGGCGGTTTGCCGAGCGGCTTGCGGCGGTTGGCTCAGGCCGGTAGTCAAACGCTCTTCCACACCGGCTGAGGGATTCGTTATGGCGCTTGAGGACTTGCTGCGTGAGGTCGACCTCAAGGACGCCCTTGGCGAGCGGTATCTCGCTTATGCGCTTTCGACGATCATGCAGCGCGCGCTGCCGGACGTGCGCGACGGGATGAAGCCGGTACACCGGCGGCTGCTGTTCTCGATGCAGCGGCTGAGGCTCGATCCCACGGGGAGTTTCTCGAAGTCGGCGCGCGTCGTCGGCGATGTGATGGGTAAGTTTCATCCGCATGGCGACCAGTCGATCTACGACGCGCTGGTGCGCCTGGTTCAAACGTTTTCTCTGCGCTATCCGCTGATCGACGGGCAGGGGAATTTTGGAAACGTCGATGGCGATAATCCCGCTGCGATGCGCTACACGGAAAGCCGGTTGACCGTCATCGGCGAACTGCTGCTGGACGGGCTCGACGATGGTGGCACTGGTTACCGTCCAACCTACGACGGCAAGGAAAGCGAACCGCTCTTGTTGCCGGGTGGGTTTCCAAATTTGCTTGCGAACGGCTCGTCCGGCATTGCCGTCGGCATGGCGACGAATATTCCGCCGCACAATTTGGATGAGATCGCGCAGGCCTTGATCCATCTCGTCGGCGCGCCGAATGCGCGCGACGACACGCTGCTCCAGTACATCAAGGGACCCGACTTCCCGACCGGCGGCATTGTGGTCGAACCGGCGGAGTCGATGGCGGAGGCCTATCGCACGGGCAAAGGCGGGTTTCGCCTGCGCGCCAAGTGGCACAAGGAGGAAGGCGCGCGAGGCACGTGGGTCGTGATCGTTACCGAGATTCCCTATCAGGTCGCGAAGGGAAAGCTGATTAAAGATATCGCCGACATGATCGTCGATAAGAAGCTGCCGTTCTTGGACGACATTCGCGACGAGTCGGCGGAAGACATTCGCGTTGTGCTCATTCCGAAGAGCCGCAACATCGAACC
>JANLXP010000412.1:0-8814 GCA_031365165.1 Alphaproteobacteria bacterium | reverse complement strand
TTCATCTTGCCTTAACGCTCAAACGCCATTTCGATCATTACACCTATCGGCAGGAAATGATGTCGGTCATGCGCTCATCGCGCCAGAAAAAGCCGTTCACCCGCAATTTCGCCGCGTGGTTTGTGGCGGGTGGGTATCTTGCCTCCCTCGGACTAGGCTTTTTGCTTGGTTTGTTGGCGGAGGATTTTACCCAGACGTTGATGGGCGAAACCACCTTTCTGGATGGCATCTTTAGCGCGCTGTTCTATCCGCCCATCGCCGTTTTGATTGTGGACACGATGTATGTGGTCAACTTGCGGTTGGAGGAATGGTGAGACCTCACGCACGGGAGTGGGGAGCCTATCATCGGCTCCTCTTTCTTCTCGCCGCATTCAGTTTTTCCCTTCCTGTTTTTGCTTCCACCTTAGCTTGCCAACTCTGCACAAGACTACCTGTTCTACGATCTCGGCTTGACCGCGACATGGGGCATCTTCGACGTTGATGCGCGCTGGGTCGGCACGGACTTAAGCAAGCCGGAGTGCAGCTTCTCTGACATCTGCGAAGACGGTGTGGTCCTGTCGGTAACGGCGAACCTGCCCGGCTAACGCCGAACTAATAACAGTCCAGAAAAGCAAAGCCCTCGTGTGAAAACACGGGGGCTTTCGCGTTTCAGATATCCAAGAAGCCAAGCACCGCAGCCTTGTAAGTCTTATCGCCGACGCACGTCATATGATCGCGCCCCGGCACGATCACCACATGGCTCCCCGGCAACGCATCTGCCAACGGCCCCGGTGGCCCCGTGATCGTGTCCTTCTCGCCCACGACGATCAACGTGGGTACATTCAGGTCTTCGAACTCCGACGCCGCAAACGCGCGCCGCTCGCGTGTCATGCAAAGCGCAAGCGCCTCCAAATCGTTCTTGCCTTGCTCAGCGAACAACCGGAATTGCCGCGGTACCGCGCCAACCACATCGGCCGAGCTTAGCGCACGCAATCCCGCGGCAATCGCATCCGTCTCGACGGTTCCGCGCCCGTAGTAGTTCTCGCCCACGCCCGCGATGATCGCCCGCCGCACCCGCGAAGCGCTGTCGTGCAGCAGCCTGAGCGTGATGAACCCGCCCATCGAGTACCCCATCACGTCGGCTTGTTCGTGCCCCAAATGATCGAGCAAACGCTCGATATCCCACGCCAGTTCGCCTTCGTTGTACGCGTCGTGGTCGTGCGGCTTGTCGCTCTCGCCGTGTCCGCGCACATCGAGCGCGATCACCTGTCGCCCGGCCTGTGTCAGGGCCTCGTACCAACCCGGCGTGCGCCAATTCGTGACCCGGTTCGACGCGAATCCGTGCACCAGGACGATCGGGGGCCCATCGCCCACGACCTCATAGGCAATACGTATTCCGCCGGGCACGGTCATTGTCGGCATTTGACCTCTTCCTCTCCGTAAGCGAGGTTGATTGCGAACGTCGATGAGGAACAATAAGCCATGTCGCTGGAAACTTTGAAGCGTGAGGTTTGCAGCGCGATCGACGCCCTGCGCCCGGAACTCATTGCCGCCAGCCATGCGATCCACGCAAACCCGGAACTGGCGTTTGAGGAAAAATTCGCCTCAGGCCTGCTGACCAAGACGGTCGAACAACACGGCCTCGCCGTCGAACGCGGCGCCTACGGCGTCACCACCGCCTACGCCGCCGAGTTCGGGCCCAAGGGCGCGCCCGTCATGAGCCTCCTCTCCGAATATGATGCGCTGCCGGGCATCGGCCACGCCTGCGGCCACAACGTGATCGCAACCGCGGGTCTTGGCGCAGCGCTCGGCCTTTCGAAGCTCGGCGCGAAGTTGACCGGCCGCGTCCGCTACATGGGCACGCCCGCCGAAGAACGTGGCGGCGGCAAAGAAGTGATGGCCCAACACGGCGCGTTCGAGGGCGTGGACGCTTCGATGATGGTGCATCCCGCGGGCTTCGACATGGTGACGATGCCGGTGATCGCGCTCGCCGAAGTCGAAGTGATCTACCACGGCCGCGCGGCGCATGCCTCCGCGATGCCTGCCCGCGGCCTGAACGCACTCGACGCACTCGTCACGGCCTACCAAACGATCGCGCAGCTCCGGCAACACATCCAGCAAACCGAACGCATCCACGGCATCGTCGTCGAAGGCGGCATGGCGCCGAACATCGTGCCGGAGCGCGCCTCCGGCCGCTTCTATGTCCGCGCCCGCAACGGCGTCGAACTCGCCGTCCTGAAAAAGCGCGTCCAAGCCTGCTTCGAAGCAGGCGCCCTTTCGACCGGCACGCGCCTCGAAGCGAAATGGGGCCGCGTCGACTGCCTCGACCTGAAAACCAACTGGCCGCTCGCCCACGCCTACGAAGCAAACGCAAAAGCGCTCGGCCGCGAACTGCTCGACCCATCGACGTTACCGCCAGGCCTCGCCGGCTCGACCGACATGGGCAACGTCAGCCACCGCGTGCCCTCAATCCACCCAATCATCCAAGTGTCGCCGGCCAACATCACGATCCACAACGCCGAATTCACGGCCTACGCCAAGTCCGATCGCGCCGACCAAGCCGTCATCGACGGCGCTAAGGCGCTCGCCATGACGACACTCGACTTCTTCGCCAGCGCAGACCTGCGCGCCGAAGCCAAATCGGAATTCGAAAAATCGAGCGACCTCTCCCGCTCGGCCATCGCCTCGGCCTACCACAAAGACGGCATCCTCCTCGCCGGCGGATGCGGGTGCAGCTGAAGCCTTAGTCCGGAATGCCGGCCAAGAAATCCATCACGGCCGCTTTGAACATCGGCTGGGTCAGACAATCCATATGCCCGCAGCCCAGAATGCGTTTGCCCTTCGCGTTCGGAAAGCACGTGGCGAGTGCTTCGGGCGAGCCCGCCAGATCATCGCCCGATCCGGCAACAACAAGCGTTTCATTCTTGATTGCAGCCAATGTCTCGCGCTGCCAACCGGCGCCCGTCGTGTTGAGACCGCGCGAGCACGCGGCAAGCGCTTTCAAATCCTGCCCCTGTCCTTCCGCGAACAAACGGAACCGGCGAGCCATATCGTCGGTGACTTGGTCCACAGATGCCGCTTCCATAGCAGCCGGAAATGCCGCCGGATCGCGATCAATCTTCGGATTTATCAACAGATCGCCGACACCGCACAGAACGCCGAGCAAAAACCGGTCGCCGCGCTGGCGCAGCAACTCCAACACCACCCGCGCGCCAAGCGAAAACCCGATCAGGTCCGGCTTCTTGATCTGCAAGTGCTCGACAACGGCCAGCACGTCGTTCGCCATCAGCCCCAGCGAATAAGCCGAAGGATCATGGAGCTTCGCACTCTGCCCGTGCCCACGCAGATCGAGGGCGACGACACGCCGGTTCGCCCGCGTAAGCATCGAAATCCACCCGGCCTTAGCCCAATTCTCCTGCGTACTCGCGGCAAACCCGTGCACAAGGACAACCCCGTCGCCCGCGCCTTGATCGCTGTACGAAATCTCGACACCGTTGACCGCGAACGACGCCATCCGCCCTCACTCCGCGGGCTTCGCCGAGGGAAGATCGATCTCGCTCTCAAGCGTATGCCCAATGCGCGCACCGATGACCGTCCCGGCGACGCTGCGCTCCTCTAGAATCCGGCGAAGTTCGCGCTGCTGTGCCTCACCTAACGGAAAGCGCCACATCACGGCCGCTATTATGATCGAGATGATCGTCGGCGGCACAATGTAGAGCAACATCAAGTCGAAGATGACGTCGGGTGGGTTGACGCCCTTGCCGTCGAAGTTGATGTAGCTCAACACCGCATACGACCCGAAGATCGCGCACGCATAACCGAACTTGTTGGTGAGTGCGAGCAGCGCAAAATAAACGCCCGCGCGCGGCTGGCCGGTTTCCACGTGGTCGTGATCGGCGACGTCCGCCATGATCGCGCGAAACAAAAACGGTCCGACCGCCATGTTGAGCCCGAACAACGACCATAGGACCAGCGCCGGCACGAATTCACCTTGCGGCAGCAAGAAAATGCAGGGGATCAATATCGCGTTGACGAGCGAGTAGGCGACAAGCATTCGATGCTTGCCGAACCGTCTGCTGAGCCACAGCATCGGCGGGATCGAAAGCACGCCCATCGCAAAATAAATCAGCAGCAGAAGATACGATTGCTCCGGCAGCGCCAAACCTTGCGCGACCATCGGCAAGAACAGCGTCGCGACGATGCCGCCGGACACACCCGAGATCAGGTCGCAAACCAGCACATACCGAAGCGGCCCATTGCTGACGATGGCGCCGACCGCGGTGCGCCAATCGAGTTCTTGCACGCGCGGCGCCTCGTACTCTTTGAGCGTGGCAACGGCGACCGCAACCGCGATCGGCAATGTCAGAATGACGAACCATCCCATCGACGCGACTTGCGCGAACTTGTCGCCACCGTAGATCTTCACGACGAACGGCAGCAACAGCACGGCAATCATGCCGACGAGATAGGCCGCCTCGCGCGAGGCCGTTACCCGCGACCGGTCGTGATAGTCGTCGGTAAGCTCCCCGCCCCACGCCAGATGCGCGATCGTCAACATCGTCCAGCCGACATAGAGCAGCACCATCGAGGCAACGACGAACGGCCAACTGACGCCTTGGGGTGGCGAGAACACGAGATACGCGGCGAGCACCATGATGGGCACCGCCGCCACCATCCACACGCGCCGCCGCCCCCAACGCGACTTCGTGCGGTCCGAGATCACCCCCATGACGGGGTCGAGGAACACGTCGAAAAATCGCGCCACAGCGAAGATCGCCCCCGCTGCAAACCACCCGAGCCCGATGTCGACCGCGTAGAAGGGTGGCAAATACACGGCAAGCGGTAACCCCATTGCCGCGATCGGCAATCCAGGCAGCGAATAGGCGAACAACCAAGACGCTTTGATCCGGTCTTTCGGCGCCGTTTGGGTGGCCATCGCCTCTTTCGCTCCTTCAGAAATCGAGTACCGGAACTATGACCACAACCCGCCACATCCGCCAATCGCGATCGCGTGCGCACCTGCAACCCGACCGGGGGCGCCACGGTCTCAGAGTAACAAAAATGATCTTCACCAATAAAGCCGCTTGCCATCTTTGCCAGTTGGCCGGTCTATTGTTGCGAATATAAGTAATAACACAACGAAATTGGTCACCCTAGTAACGCGGAGTACGCATGGCGCGCAAAGCAAAGATCGAGCCGCAACCCGAAAAGGACGAGCCCACGCCATCGACCGGCGACCGCTTCGTCGATTTGACCGTCAATCTTGTCTGCTCTTACGTCAGCCGCAACCAAGTCCCGATGAGCGAACTCTCGGGCCTGATCGCGACGTTCTATGGCGCGCTCACGGGCGCCGCCGCCGGCCACGTCATCGAAGGCGAACGCAAGCCCGCCGTTACCGTCAAGAAGTCGATCGGCGACGATTACATCATCTGTCTCGAAGACGGGAAGAAGCTGACGATGCTGAAGCGTTACTTGCGCTCGCAGTACAACATGAGCCCCGAGGAATACCGCAAGAAGTGGGACTTGCCGCACGACTACCCGATGGTGGCCCCGGCCTACGCGCGCTTACGTTCGGCCTTCGCAAAGAAGATCGGCTTGGGCCGTGTCCCCGTCGCCCGCGGCCGCCGATCCAAAGCGGCCTAACATCTTCTCCAGAACCGAGGAGCGGCGGGAGTGTGCCGCCGCTTCTGTTTTGGGCCACGCGCGTGCTAAAGCCCGCTCAGTGCCCTCTTGGCGGAACTTGGTAGACGCAACGGACTTAAAATCCGTCGTTCGCGAGGACGTGCCGGTTCGAGTCCGGCAGAGGGCACCACTCACACCGCGCCATCGGCGAGCGGTTCGCCGCCGGCGCCGCGGATCAGCGAGACCAATCCTTCGCGCACGGCGGCGAGCCGTTCCGGATCGCTCCCGCGTGCAACCAAACTGGTACCGAAGCGCCCCTCGCGTGTGAACGGATAGCTACCGAGCGGAATGTCGGGAAACTGTTTCTGCAGCGCGGCCAATCCGGCAGCGATCGTCCCTTCACCCAGATGCGCACTCACCGTCACGGAGCCGAGCGCCTTACCGGCAACGAGCCGCCCGCGCACATCCTCCAACATCGCCTGCATGACGGCCGGGATGCCCGCCATCACGAACACATTCGCGAGTTGAAACCCGGGCGCACCGGACAACGAATTGGCGATCAGACTGGCGCCGTAGGGAATGCGCGCCATCCGCTGACGCGCCTCGTTGAACGTTCCGATATTCAACGCCGCGTAACGCGCAGCCATCGCGGCAAAGACGGTCGGGTGAAAGTCGATCCCCGTCTCGAAAGCCTTAGCCATGCAGTCGGCGGTGATGTCGTCGTGCGTGGGCCCAATCCCGCCCGTCGAAAACACGTAGTCGAACCGCCCGCTCAAATGCCGGACGGCTGTTACGATTTCGGCCTCGATATCCGGCACGACCCGCGCCTCGCCGACCGGAATGCCAAGCTGGGCCAACCAACGTGCGATATAGCCGGTGTTCGTATCCTGCGTCCGGCCGGACAGGATCTCGTCCCCGATCACCAAAATCGCGGCCCCACGCCTGCGTCCGTCCATTGTTAACTGCCCATCTGCCAATGTTCCTCTAGCGTGCTATATCTTGGCCGTGTAACCAATCGCCCCGATGACCTACGTCCAAGCAACCGCACTCAACGATAACCGCGCGACCGGCACGATCAAACTGCACGGCCCCGAAGGCTTCGCAGGCATGCGCAAGGCGGGCCAACTTTCCGCGGCCTGCCTCGACATGATCGCCGACCACGTGAAGCCGGGTGTCACCACCGGCGAACTCGACGACATCATCCACGATTTCGTGCTCGCCGCAGGCTCCGTTCCCGCCACCATCTTCTACCGCGGCTACCGCCATTCGAGTTGCATCTCGCTGAACGAAGTCGTTTGCCACGGCATCCCCGGCGACCGCGAACTCAAAGACGGCGACATCCTGAACATCGACGTGACCTCTATCGTCGACGGCTGGCACGGCGACACGAGCCGCATGTACCTCGCGGGCGACCCAGTACTGAAAGCCCGCCGCCTCGTCGATGTCACGTACGAAGCGATGATGCGCGGAATCGAAGCGATCAAGCCCGGCGCCACCACCGGCGACATCGGCCACGCAATCCAAGCCTTCGCCGAAGCCCATTCCTACTCCGTCGTGCGCGACTTCTGCGGCCACGGCGTGGGCAAAGTGTTCCACGACGCACCAAACATTCTGCACTACGGCCAACCCGGCAAAGGCATCGCCTTCAAGGAAGGCATGATCTTCACGGTCGAGCCGATGATCAACGCCGGCAAGTTCGGCGTGAAGCTGAAGAACGACGGCTGGACCGCGGTCACCAAAGACCGCTCGCTCTCCGCCCAATTCGAACACACGGTCGGCGTCACCGCGACCGGCGTCGAAATCTTCACGGCATCCCCCACCGGCCGGCACAAACCGCCTTACGCTTGAGCCAATAGGCTCCGCCCGCCAAATCCTTGCCGCATTCTCCCGCTCTAAACCCGAGACGATGCCACCAGCCAAGCCCAAAAGCGGAATGTCGGATGCAGCACCTGCCGAGGTGCCGCATTATCTCGGCCACCGCGATCGCCTGCGCGAACGCTTCCGCGAAGGCGCAGACAGTTTGCCCGACTACGAACTCCTCGAACTCGCGCTCTTTGCCGTGATCCCGCGCGAAGACGTAAAGGAACGCGCGAAAGACATCCTCAAAGAGTTCGGCGGCGATCTCTCTGCACTATTCTCCGCCTCTCGTGAACGCTTGATGCAGATACCGAGCGTCGGCGAAAAGACCGCAGACCACATTGCCTTGATCGGCCACTTTGTCAGGCGCGCCTCCAAACAGCAGATGAAAGAGCGCGATGTTCTCTCGTCCTGGAGTGCCGTCGTCGCTTACTGCACCAGCGCAATGGCCGGTGAGAAATCCGAACAGTTCCGCATTCTGTTCCTCGACCGCAAGAACAAGCTCCTCAAGGACGAGGTTCAAAACCGCGGCACCGTCGACCACACGCCGGTCTACCCGCGCGAAGTGGTCAAGCGCGCTCTCGAACTCGGCGCCAGCGCCATCATCCTGGTCCACAACCACCCGAGTGGCGACCCGACACCTTCGACGAGCGACGTCGAAATGACGAAGCAGATCGTCGAAGCCGCCAGGACGCTCGACATCGCCGTTCACGATCATCTGATCATCGGCCGCCAAGGCCACGCGAGCCTGAAGCAACTTGGCCTGATGTAGCGCCCGCACAAACCTCGAATCGCGAAAAACGAATCCGTCTGATGCGTCTGCACGGCTGATTTCCGCGGCGTTATCCGTCTGCAATGCGTCTGGTATCCGTCTGCAAAGCGTCTGCGAAACGCCGAAGGCGTGAAACGAATCCGTTCGATGCGTTCGCACGGCAGATTTCTGCGGCTTTATCCGTTCGGAATCCGTTCGATATCCGTTTGCGAAGCGTTTGGGCCTGCTCCGAGCCAGCGCGCACACGCACCTCTCCCGCAAGCCTCACCGGAACGAAAAACCCGGGGCATCCACCACCCGCACGCTGTCAAGTCGCAGCCGAAATCACCCCGCCAAAAGGGGCAATCTGGAAAAGAACAAACATAGAACATTATTTGGAAAAGTCAAGCTCTTTCCACCGTGTCCCCGGAATAATTGAACCACACCGTCCTTGCCCGGCAAGCTTCCGCACTGCTATCAGCCACTGCTGCAATTGGTAGGTGATTGAATGCTTCGCGCCACGTTGACGGCCCTCGCGGCCCTATTCATCGCAACAGTCGCAGCCAACGCCGACGACGATCCCTACGCCCCCGGCCGCGCCGTTA
>JANLXP010000396.1:0-2072 GCA_031365165.1 Alphaproteobacteria bacterium | reverse complement strand
AAGTATCCGGAACTCGCCAGCGAGTCGCACTACCGCACGCTGCGCCAGGACTTGATCCGGGTCGAGGAGCGCATCACGGCGGCGCGCAAGTTTTATAACCTGTCGGTCGAGGAGGCGAATTCGGTTCGCCGTGCATTCCCCGGTTTCTTGATGACGTTCGGTACGCCGGAGCGCGAGAAGTTCAAGGTGGGCGGCGAACAACGCACCGACTTGGCCCAGCCGCTGTCGATCGACCTCTAGTTCCAAAGCGGGTTCGCGGCGATGCCTGTTCACGGCTTCATTACGCACGCCGCGCATAACCGGCGCCTGACGACGTGGCTGGTGGCGGCCTATATGGCCGCGTTCCAATTGATCGCGATCTTCGTGCTGACGTGGTTCTTGCTCCTGATCGACCATGAGCACACGGTTTTGTCCGATCCGTTCGGTTATGCGGTGCGTTACGCCGTTCCGGTGGCGATCATGACGGGATTGCTCTTCTGGTGGGTGTATTCGGATCACGCACGCGTGGTGTGCGAAACGCTGGGCGTTCGGCTCGTGGATCGCAGCGAGGAGCCTCGCTTCGTGGCCATCGCGGAAGAACAATGCACTGCGCTCGGCGTGCGCTTGCCGCGTTTCGGAATTGTCGAGGTCGCCGAACCGAATGCGCTGTCGGCGGGCGAGGGTCCCGATCGCGGGTTGATCGCTGTCACACGCGGCCTGCTCGACCAACTCGACGACGACGAATTGGCGGCGGTGCTCGCGCATGAGGCGTCGCACATCCGTCAAGGCGACACGAAGGTGCTGGCCGCCAATCATGCGCTGATGCGCACGGCGGTTCTGCTGCAGACGAATAATCCGCTCCGGATCGAAGATTGGCGCCAGTTGATCATTCCGCTGGCCCTGCCTGCGATGTTGCCGCTTTTCCTGGTTAGCGGTGCGGTGACCCACGCGTCCTTGCGGCTCGCGCGGTTTGCGCGGCGGGGCTTAAAGCTCACGCGCGATCACGTTGCCGACGGCGAGGCGATTCGCGTCACGCATTTTCCCGAAGCGCTTGTCACTGCGCTTGAGAAGGTGAGCGGCCGCGGCGGATTCGAAGGCAGCGATCGCGTCGAAGCGATGCTGTTCGACGGACAAACTGATTACGAAGGCGGCAGCCATCCGTCGGTGCATGATCGCGTCAACTCGATCGGCGAACTTGGCGCGAGTCTCTTCGAAGACGGCCGGTCGCGCCGCGATACGCGCACGGGATCGCCGGTGACTTCGGGGAGTTTCGATCAGCGGCGTGTGCAGGCGCTACGCCACACAGGTCCGGTCGATCCGCCGTCGTTTGCGAAGCTGTTGTTGTTTTTCACGGACCAGGAACGGTATTGGAAATGGCAGAACGCCAACACCGACTTCTACGAATGGCGCGAAGGCGACGGGCGCAACTTTTTCGGCATTTCGCCGAAGTTGGCGATTCCGACGGCGGCGCTGACGGTTGCCTTGGTCGTGTTCTATTGGCCCGCTGATGGCGATCTCACCAAGCTTGCCCAGCGGATGGGTCCGGGCGCGCTTGTCGAAATGGCGCGCCAAGTGCACAGCGGCCCGTTCTGTTCGGGTCCCAGCTACCCCGACGGCAAGTGCCACAAGACTGCGCAACGCTGAACCAAGCGCAGAATAAGTGCTGCCGCTTCCGCCGGATCGCGGCAATCCGCCGTTCGGCTGTGGCCTTGGCCGTATTGCAACCAGGACGCCTTTACGTCATAACCCACGGCCTTGAATCGAGGTGCCACCTAACGGCACCAACGGAGCGCGGGCGTAGCTCAGGGGTAGAGCATAACCTTGCCAAGGTTAGGGTCGGGCGTTCGAATCGCCTCGCCCGCTCCAGATTCAACCAAAGAAAATTCCTCTTCGGCGGGTGCGCGGGTTCTCGTTGCGCACATTCTCCCTCTCAGGTTTGCCGTGATCGAGGTTGCAGCCGGTGAGGCGTGGCCGAGGTTTGCGCGTGTTCATATCTTGTTAGGCGGCTCCTGCGAGTTCTGGGAGGTCAAGGCTGATTCGGGCGGTTTGAGGCGGAGGATTCGATATGGCTGTGGCTGAGGCAGGTGCGAACT
>JANLXP010000390.1:0-1582 GCA_031365165.1 Alphaproteobacteria bacterium | reverse complement strand
CATGAATTGCGAGCGCGATCGCCGAGGAGCAGAAGTGACACCCGACGACGGTCAGCAGTGTGGGGACGGGGACGACGCCAAAGGCCGGGAACGCACCGCCGAACGGGATCATGAACAACGCGGCCCAAATCGGGTTCAAGACCGCGCCAATGGGCAGCGACGCCACGACAAGGTCGAGGTGGGCTTTTAGCCAGCGGTCGGCGCCGTAGGTCGACAATGGAGCGGTTGCGGTCATTTCCGGCAGGTCCTGAGCGCTCAAACCTAGGGCCAATCGCTTAAGAATCGCCCCAGCAACGGGTTAGCATCGGGTTAAAGGCGCGGCTTTTCGCGCGGCTTTCGTGCCTTGCCCGGGGTCGGACCAGTGGCTATACCCCGCCCTCACGCGCTCACGGAGCGCCAATCAGAAATCCCCGATGAACCTTCGCAATATCGCCATCATTGCCCATGTCGACCATGGGAAGACGACGCTCGTCGATCAGCTGCTGAAGCAAAGCGGAACGTTCCGCGAGAACCAGCAGGTGGCCGAGCGCGCAATGGATTCGAACGAACTCGAGCGCGAGCGCGGGATCACGATCCTGGCCAAGTGCACGAGCGTCGAGTGGCACGGCACGCGGATCAACATCATCGACACGCCAGGCCATGCCGACTTTGGCGGCGAGGTCGAGCGTATCCTCTCGATGGTCGACGGCGTGGTGCTGTTGGTGGACGCCGCCGAAGGGGCGATGCCGCAGACGAAATTCGTCACCTCGAAGGCGTTGAAGCTGGGCCTGAAGCCCATCGTCGTCGTCAACAAGATCGACCGGCAGGACGCGCGGGCGCACGAGATTCACACGGACATCTTCGACCTCTTTGCGGTGCTCGATGCGACCGACGATCAGCTGGACTTCCCGACGCTTTATGCGAGCGGACGTTCGGGCTGGGCGGTGCGGGATCTGGAGAAGGACGAGCGCAAAGACTTAACACCGCTGTTCGAGACGATCATTTCGCATGTACCGGCGCCGATCATTGCAGCGAAGGGGACCGCGGATCAGCCGTTCTCGATGCTGGTGCGCGTGATGCAGGCCGATCCTTATCTCGGACGCATTCTGACAGGGCGGATCGAGTCCGGCATCGTGCAGGCGAACCGTACGATTAAGGCTTTGTCGCGCGACGGCACGCTTGTCGAGCGCGGACGGATCACGAAGGTGCTGGCGTTTCGCGGGCTTCAGCGCGTGCCGGTCGATGAAGCGGCCGCTGGCGACATCGTGGCGATCGCGGGCCTCGTCGAAGCGACGGTCGCCGATACGCTGTGCGATCCCGAGGTTATGGCGCCGATCCCGGCCAACCCGATCGATCCGCCGACGATTGCGATTACGCTTGGCATCAACGATTCCCCTTACGCCGGGCGCGAAGGGCAAAAGGTTCAGAGCCGCGTCATTCGCGAGCGCCTGTTCCGCGAGGCTGAGAGCAACGTCACGATCAAGGTGAAGGAAACTGATAACGCCGATGCCTTCGAAGTGGCGGGCCGTGGCGAACTGCAGCTTGGCGTCTTGATCGAGACGATGCGGCGCGAGGGTTTCGAGCTTTCGATTTCGCGGCCGCG
>JANLXP010000381.1:0-3971 GCA_031365165.1 Alphaproteobacteria bacterium | reverse complement strand
GGTCAAAGCTGCCACCGTGCCGGAGACGGAGGGCAATTCGTCGTAGTGCGCGTTGATCATCTCCGCCGCGTCACGTGCTTGTGCTGCGGTTTCGGCGACGACCATCGCCACCGGCTCGCCCAGATGCGCCACGCGGTCTTTGGCAAGCGCGTGACGTTCAGGAATAAACATCGGCGAGCCGTCGCGGTTCGGCATGACGGCAACGCAAGGGAGCGGCTTGATGCCTGCAGCCGCGAGATCCTTGTTCGTGTAGACGGCGATGACACCGGGCGCGCTGCGTGCGTGCAGCGTGTCGACCTCGCGCAGCTTCGCGTGGGCGTGCGGTGTGCGCAGCAGCACCATGTGCGCCGCGCCGGGCAAGGTTAGGTCGTCGGTGAACTGACCTTTGCCCGTGATGAGACGATCGTCTTCGAGCCGGGGAACCGGCTGACCTGAACCAAACTTCATTTCGGACGCCTTAGTTGCGGTAGCTGGGGTCTTTGCGGTCGAGCAGGCGGAGCATTGCTGGCCACACCAACTTGTCGGCAAAGGCGCTGCTGTCGTTCATGCCCGAGACCTGGCCCGTGACGACGGCCGGAACGCCTTCGTTCGGCTGGTTGATTTTCGTGCCGCCGGCCAACGCCTTAACTTGGATCGTGCAGGCTCGCTCGAGATTGTAGAGGCGCAAGAACGCGTCTGCGCATGTTTTGCCAACAGTCAAAGTGCCGTGATTGCGCAAGATGAAGAGGTTCTTCGTGCCGAGGTCGTTCACCAGCCGCGGACGTTCATCGTGGTTGAGCGCGACGCCTTCATAGTCGTGGTAGGCGACATCGCCGTGGACCAGCATCGCGTGCTGGCTGATCGGAAGGAGGCCATGCGCTTGGCACGAGACGGCGACGCCGTCGGCAGTGTGCACATGGATGACGGCCTGCGCGTCTTCGCGGGCCATGTGGATCGCAGAGTGGATCGTGAAGCCCGCCGGGTTCACGGGGTGAGGGCTTTCCATCACCTTGTTGCCGTCGACGTCGATCTTCACGAGGCTGGAGGCAGTGATCTCGTCGAAAGTCATGCCGTAGGGATTGATCAAGAAGTGGTGCTCAGGCCCCGGAATGCGCGCGGAGATGTGGGTGAAAATCATGTCGGCCCAGCCGTGATGGGCAACGAGGCGATAGGTGGCGGCGAGGTCGGTGCGGATCTGCCATTCCTCTTTCGAGACTTTGTCGCGGACGGACGGAATGGCGTGCAATGCGGCGGACATAGGCGATCTCCAGATACGGTTCGGTTCAAGAGTGGCCCCTGGGTGCGGGCGCTGTCAATTCGAGCGTGGGGTCAGAACCCGGCCGACGGCTTCCTTCCAGCCGGCGTATTTTGCGTCGCGTTCGTCGGCGCTGATTTTGGGCTCGAACCGGCGTTCGCAGCGCCAGCTTGAGGCGACCTCGTCGAGCGACGAATAGATACCGGCGCCGAGGCCTGCGAGGTAGGCCGCACCAAGCGCGGTGGTTTCCACGACTTCGGGTCGTTCAATCGGGCGGCCGGTGAGGTCGGCGAGCCACTGGCAGAAGACGTTGTTCACCACCATGCCGCCGTCGACGCGGAGTGCCGCGGGCGCACCTAGACCCGCTGCCGACATGTCGGCGGCCATCGCTTCGAGGAGGTCGCGGGTTTGAAGGCAGACGGATTCGAGCCCCGCCTTCGCGACTTCTGCAAGGCCGGTATCGCGCGTGAGGCCCACGATCGCGCCGCGTGCGTCGGCATCCCAATAAGGTGCGCCGAGGCCGACGAAGGCCGGAACGAGGTAGACGCGTGAGCGCGCGTCCGCTTTGCGTGCGAGATCGGCGCTGTCGGCCGACGACTTGAATAGCTTCAGCCCATCGCGCAGCCATTGGATCGTCGCACCCGCCATGAAGATCGAGCCTTCGAGCGCGTAGGTGCGTTTGCCACCGGTCGCATAGGCGATCGTGGACAGGAGGCGGTTGCGCGACGGCGCCATCGCGTGGCCGGTGTTGACGAGCGCAAAGCAGCCCGTGCCGTAGGTCGACTTCATCAAGCCTTCGCGGAGGCAGGCTTGGCCGACCGTTGCGGCCTGCTGGTCGCCGGCGATGCCGGTGATGGGGATCGATGCGCCGAAGAGCTTCTCGTCCGTTGTGCCGAAGTTGGCTGCAGAGTCGTGCACGGCCGGCAGGACAGCTTGCGGGATCTTCAGCCAGCCCAGGATCTCTTCGTCCCAGCGTCCTTTGACGATGTCATAGAGAAGTGTGCGCGAAGCGTTCGTGGCATCAGTCGCGTGCACCTTGCCACCGGTCAGGCGATAGACGAGCCAGCTGTCGATTGTTCCGAAGGCCAGCTCGCCTTTTTCGGCGCGCACGCGCGCACCGGGGACGTTGTCGAGTAGCCAGGCGAGCTTGGTGCCGGAGAAATAAGGGTCGAGCAGCAGTCCGGTTCTGGCAGCGATCGCGGTTTCTTTGCCTTCGTCTTTCATGCGTGCGCATGCCGCTGCGGTGCGACGGTCCTGCCAGACGATTGCCTTATGGACCGGCGCGCCGGTTTTCCGATCCCAGAGGACCGTCGTCTCGCGCTGGTTCGTGATGCCGATCGCGGCGACTTCGCTGGCGTGGCCTGAGATCGCTTCACGGGTGACTTTCAACGTCGCTTGCCAGATTTCTTCCGCATCGTGTTCGACCCAGCCGTCCTGGGGGTAGAACTGCTTGTGCTCGGCCTGCGCGACTTTGAGCGGCGTGCCGTTCGTGTCGAACAAGATGGCACGACTAGACGTCGTGCCCTGATCGATGCTGAGGATCTTGCGGGCCTTGGTGGTCATGCGGTGGGTCCGGCGGAAAGGTGGTCGATCGCCGTAATGTTAGCCACGATTCCCGTGCCAGTGCGACTGTCTCCCACTGGACGCCGGGGCGACGGCTGCTAAGTTGACCGTATGCTCGACCGCTTTGGCCGCCGGATAACCTATCTTCGCGTGTCGGTGACAGACCGTTGCGACTTCCGTTGCACGTACTGCATGGCGGAGGACATGACGTTTCTGCCGAAGGCGGAACTGCTGACGCTGGAGGAGCTCGACCGGCTTTGTTCGGCGTTCGTCGCGAAGGGGGTTCGCAAGCTCCGGCTGACCGGCGGGGAACCGTTGGTTCGGCGTAACGTGATGAGCCTGGTGCGCAGTCTCGGCCGGCATTTGCAGAGCGGCGCTTTGGACGAACTCACGCTTACGACCAACGGCAGTCAGCTCGCGAAGTTTGCCGGCGATTTGAAGGCGGCCGGTGTTGAGCGGATCAACGTCTCGCTCGACACGCTCAATCCCGTGCGGTTCCGCGACATCACGCGGTGGGGAAAGATCGAGCCGGTGCTTGAGGGGATCGAGGCGGCGTTGGCTGCCGGTTTGAAGGTCAAGATCAATGCAGTGGCCTTGCACAATATCAACGAGGACGAGATCGAGACGTTGATGACGTGGGCACACGGCAAGGGCATGGACTTTACGCTGATCGAGACGATGCCGATGGGCGAGATCGATGCCGACCGGATGACACAATACTTGCCGCTGTCGTTGGTGCGGGCGCGATTGGCGCAAAAGTTTACGCTGCAGGACAGCGACTACCAGACAGGCGGACCAGCACGCTATGTGCGGGTGGCGGAGACCGGCGGTAGGCTTGGGTTCATCACGCCGCTCACACACAATTTTTGCGAGAGCTGTAATCGCGTGCGGCTGACGTGTACCGGCACGCTTTATATGTGCCTCGGTCAAGATGATGCAGCCGACTTGCGCAAGCCGTTACGGGCGAGCGCGGACGATGCGTTGCTGCATGCGGCGATCGACGAGGCGATATCGCGCAAACCGAAGGGGCATGATTTTGCGATCGATCGGCGGCGGCAGGCGCCTGCGGTGGCGCGCCATATGTCGGTGACCGGCGGCTGATGCGCTACAAGAAACCCTCATTTGCGGCGTCGAATGCGCCGGAGGCACAAGCGGCCTTGCGCGAACTCACGAA
>JANLXP010000338.1:0-15587 GCA_031365165.1 Alphaproteobacteria bacterium | reverse complement strand
CGCGACGCGTATTTCCAAATGCGCCGTGACGACGACCGCGATCAGTATCGCCGCGATTGGTACCAGGGCCGGCGTGACGATTGGCGCGTCGGTGGCATGACGGGCGGGCCGAACTTCGCCATCTCACTCGGCGGCGTCGTGTTCGCTTACCAAGACGGTTACTACGACCGCGAGCGCCGCTGGCACAATTGGGGCAGCGACAACGAGCGGAACTGGTATCGCCAGAATAACACGCGCACGTACTACGACTATGGCCGCGAGCGCGACGAAGATCGCATGCGCCGCGACTGGCGTGAAGGCCGCGGCAACGATTGGCGTCATAACGACGACGATGACGACAACGACCACTAGGCGTTCATCAAGCTTTCATCTGAGCCCCGGCGATCCAACGATCGCCGGGGTTTTTGCGTCGTAAAATGAAGCGTTTGCCAGGAACTCCTACGATTGCGTGTGTTCCGGCAACCAATCGCAGCCGGGGACGTTTTCTCCCCACTGCTGACGAAAGGAAACCCTCATGTTGAAGAAATATAGACTTGGCCTTCTCGCCGCCGGCGCGCTGCTTGCGGCGGGTACGTTGACGACGGTTCCGGCTGCGCAAGCGCGCGATCGGATCTCGTTTTCGATAAACCTGGGCGACGTCGCCCTTGGTTATCAGGACGGATATTACGACCGCGACCGCCGTTGGCACAGATGGAACAACAACGCCGAGCGCGACTGGTATCGCCAGCGGCGCCGGGATGCCTACTTCGCGATGCGCCGTGACAACGACCGCGACCGTTATCGCCGCGATTGGTGGAACGGCCGGCGCGATGACTGGCGCTTCCGCGGCGGCAACAATGGCGCGGACTTCGCCATCGTTCTCGGTAACATCGTGTTCGCCTACAACGACGGCTACTACGACCACGATCGCCGTTGGCACGCCTGGCGCAGCAACGACGAGCGCGAGTGGTATCGTCGCCATTACGGGCGGACCTACTACAACTACCGCCACGACAACGACCGCGACCACCGCCGCCGCGACTGGCGCGAGGGCCGCCGCAACAACTGGCAGTTCTAGGTTAGCTCGCGTGACGTAAATGAGCCCCGGTGGTCGATGAGACTGCCGGGGTTTTTTTGTGTTCAGCCGAATAAAAAGCCGCGCGGCGAATTCTGCCGCGCGGCCTAAAGCTTCGTTAGAGATCGCTAAAAGCTACGCGCCTTTTTTTATCTCGACCTTGAACGTCTTGCCGTCAGCATCCTTCTGCGACCAGTTATCGCCGACTTTGTGGTTCGCCTCGTAAGCGAAGCAGGCTTCCTTCGGCGCGACGGTTCCGGCCGGCGCATCGGTGGCCAGGTTCGGCGTGCTGCAGTACTTGCCGTCCTTGGTCTTCCATTTGCCCGAGCCCTTCACGCCCTTGGCGTCTTCGAACGCGTACGTGTTGTCGGCCTTGAACCAAACTTTGGTGGTCTCACCCTTGTCGTTGGTCGTGAGTACCGTGTTGCCGTACGTTTCAGACATCGTGTCGGCCAGCGCGGCGCCGGCGAAACCCAAAGCGATCAGCGCGCTCAAGCCCATACGTGCAGTGTTTTTCATGTTTTTATCCTTTTTTCTCATACGACCCCGATACGACTGTTCAGGGTGGCGTAGGCCTATATAGGCGCGACGATCGCGCTCCACGTGCGGCATCGACGTTTCGTGCATCAACGAGGCAGCACATCGGCGGCAATTGATGTTACGCACATGCTTGCGCCGTTCATGGAACCGGTCGGTCGCGGGAACGCAGCGACGCCGAGAAAAAAGAGCGATCAGGCAAGCGATCGCTCTTTCTGCCCAACGATCTCGCACACGAGATACGCCGCGACGAGTATAAGATTTCCTGGGACGTGCGAACGCGCCAGCACGTGGCGACTACTTAACCTCTATCGAGGGGATAGCAACAAATGCCTGACATGCGTGCAGACGTTCGACATCCAACGCGAATAATTATTTGTAATGTCGCGAAGTTCCACACGACCGGCGACGACGCGGAGGCGCCAAATCGTGTCCTCTAGCGGTCCAGTGAGTGGCGAAGGCCGGCTCTCGGTCGGCAACGAAGACCTAGGCGGCGTCGACTACGTGTTGCGCATGTCGAAGCACGGCGAAACGACATTTGTCGCCGGCCAACTGACCGGCAACCCGAAAGCCATCATCAGGGCGTCGGTCGAGTCGATGGCGTCAACGCACGGCGAGGCGCATCTCTCGCTTGAAAACGGTAACATAATGAAAATTCACGTCTATCAAGCGACGGTCGCGCGCGGGCTTTTCCAAGCGAGCGGAACGGTTCCCAGATAGGCTGGTTGCCCTTCTCCCGTTGCTAAGCGGGAGCGTGGCGCACCAGCACCAGGCTCACGTTGTCCGGGGCGCGGCGTTGGAGGGCGAGTTCAAGGAGGGCGTCGGCGGCATCTTCGAGGTGGGGCATGCCGATGAGGTCGGCGAGTTCTTCGTTGCGGACCAAGTTCGTGATGCCGTCGGAGCAGAGGAGAAACGTGTCGCCTTTGTGGGTGGCGCCTTCGCGGGTTTCGACGGCGAGTTCGCGTTCTGCGCCGACGGCGCGGGTGATGATGTGGGCGTAGGGGTGGCGGGCGGCGTCGACCGGCTGCAAGCGGTCGGCGTCGATCAGTTCCTGCACCGCGCTGTGATCGTGCGTCAGTTGGGTCAAGGTCCGCTCGCGCAAGAGATAGGCGCGGCTGTCGCCCGCCCAGTGGCAGGTGTAGCGCTTGGGCTCGAGCAGCAGCACGACGACGGTGGAACCGCAGGTGCCGGCTCTCGTTTGTGCTGCGTAGGAGACCAGCTTGCGGTTTGCGCGTTGCAGGCTTTCGCCGATCGCATCGCGCGAGACTTGCGCATCTTTCGGATCGATCTCGTCGATCACGAGCTTGCTAGCGACGTCGCCGGCGTTGTGGCCGCCCATGCCGTCGGCCACTGCCCACAAGCCGATGCCGGGGCGGTCGAGGACGGCGTCTTCGTTCAGCGTCCGCACACAGCCCACATGCGAGCGTGCGGCGGATGAGAAGCGAAGGGCCGGGCTTACGCTTTGGGCTTGGACTGGCAAGGCTCGTTCGCCTTTGTGAGTTCGCGATGCTGGCGCTCGTAAGCGGCGCGGAACGCCGCGTCGACCGAGCCTTGCGGGTTGGTCAAGACTTCCATGCGAAACGCGGCATAGAGTCGTTCATATTCCTTCCAAGCGGCAGCGTCTTTGCCGCCGAACAAGAAGCCTTCGCCGCGCATGCTGTGCTGAACGCGTTCGGGGCTGAGTGCCTCCAGCGCTTCGGTCAGGACGCCGCGCGAGCCTGCGAGCATCGCGATCAAGTGCTTCTTCACGTCGACAAAGGCGGAGGTGACCGCCTCGGCGCCGGTGACGAAGCCGCGCTTGTGGTGACGCAGCACGTCGACGCCAAGTGCGCGCGTGGCCAGGAACTTGAACGGATTGTTTTGCGTGGGGCGGACCATTGTTTTGTCGACGCCGCAATCTTCCTTTGCCGCCTGACGCTCGTGCATCAAGCACGAGAGGCCGATGACCGCGGCCTGATAGATCGCGCCGACGCGACGCATGACTTCGGCTTCGTCCTCGCCCTCGAACGCGCGTGGGTCGAGCTTGGCGCCGGCGCAGAAGGCTTGGAACAAGGGTGAGGCCGCTGACGGGTCGGCGGCATCGACGGCCGGCTTCTCGGGCCCGTGATAGATCGCGGTCCAGTCAGCCGGGATCGCCAATTCTTCCGCGTTGGGCACGGCGCCGTAGAAGATGCTGGGCGCAGCCCCGATCTGTGCTTGGGGACCCGTGGCTGCGGCCGGCTCGACCACCATCATGAATTGGCCGAAGTAGAGTTTCTCGTTGTCGCGCAGGGCCACCCGCTCGCCGTTTGCGGCGCGCGCGTGCTCGTCGCCGATGAAGACGCCGTTCGCGCTCAAATCCTGAAGCGTCAACTTCCCGTCGGCGCAAGCCAGGATGCAGTGGAGCCTGGAGACCTGCGCGGTCGGATCGGTGATGACCCAGCCGGCATTCTCGTCGCGTCCGATGGCGAGGTCGCCTTGGGCCAGGGTTCGCGTGCCGAGCGGACGTGTCGGCTCAGCGCGGTGATAGAGCTTGAGCGTGTGCATGACCTAACTCACTTTCGTTTCGGCCAGAGCCGCCGGTTCACGGGTTGGAGGGGCGGTAATGCGTGTGGCGTCGGGATTGTCGATGACACGAATGCCGCCCAGGCTGCGCTCGGCTTCGAGGCGCTCTTGCATGGCGGCGGCATAGGTGTTGAAGGCGTGGAACAGGTCGCCGAACTCGTCGTTGCGCGGCTGGGCGACGCGGATGTCGGGATCGTCCGCACCTTCGCGCAAAGCCGTCTTCAGGCGATCCATCGGGCGCACCATGAAGGCTGCGATCACGTAGCTGACGGCGCCGACCACGATCACCATCAAGGCGCCAAGCGCCCACAGAAGCACGCGCGATAGCTGTGCCGCCCTTTCGGACTCGCTGTTGGAGACGCTGACATCCAGAACGCCGAACGTGCGCCCGGCATAGGTAATCTGGCGCACGAAGCGGAAGGCGGTGTTTTCGCTGCTGCCTGCTTGCGCGGTTGTGATTTGCAGATCGTGGTCGCTGCGCACAAGCGTTTCGTCCAACGGCGGTTCATAGGGCAAGCCGATGCGCGCGGGGTCGGTCGCTGCGCGCACGATGCCTTGATCGTCGATGAAGGTCATCTGGCGCACGTTGGCGTCTTGGGCTGCGGATTTGACGAAGGCCTGCAGCGGCACCCAATCGCGTTTGGCGGCCGGGAGTGCTGCGTTATCGACGACGTGCAGGGCGGCGTTGCTGGCCACGAACGACGCGATCGACGATCCCGACGTCAGCGCCATGTGTTCCAAGGCCGCGTCCTGACGGGCGAGTACAGTGCCGATGCCGGCCACGAGTGCGAGCGCTACGATCGAGGTTGCGATCAATGGCACGCGCAGTTGCAAAGGAAGTTTGCGGCTGCGACCTTGGCTCTCCAGCATGCCAGCGTAAAGCGCGTGCTCGCGGCGGAGCGCCTGGGCCGCAAGCGAGCCGTTGGCGTAGCGTTGCTGCGGTTTCTTCGCGAGCAGTTTGTTGACGATCAAGCGCAGACCGCGCGGGCAGCCTGGCGAGAGATCGGCGATCGGCACCGGATCCTTCAGCGCGATCTGCAGGCCCAGCGTCGTCGCGTTCGAGCCGGCGAACACCTTTTCGCCGGTGGTCAATTCATAGAGCACGAGGCCGAGCGCGAAGAGATCCGACCTTCCGTCGACCGTTTCGCCCAGCGCTTGTTCGGGGCTCATGTAGCGCGGCGTGCCCAGCACTTGGCCGATCTGCGTCTTCAGCGACGCGGCATCGTTGCCCATTTCGGCGTCCGTGATGCGCGCGATGCCGAAGTCGAGAATTTTGACCGACGTGCCGTCTTTGGCCAGCATGATGTTGGACGGCTTGATGTCGCGATGAATGACGCCGAGGCCGTGCGCATAGTTCAGCGCTTCGCTCAGTTGCATGCCGATGGCCATGACGGTCGCGGGCAGTAGCGGCCCCTGCACGAGGTCGAGCGGGCGGCCTTCCAGCAGTTCCATCGCGATATAGGGAAACCCATCGGCCTCGCCCACATCGTAGATCGTGACAATGTTGGGGTGCGAAAGCGCACCGGCGGCACTTGCCTCGCGCACGAAGCGGGCGGTCAATTCTTTGTTCTGGCAGAGCTCCGGCTTCAAGAGCTTGATGGCCAGCACGCGATTGATTTGCGGATCGTAGGCGCGATAGACGTTCGCCATCGCGCCTTCGCCGATGCGGTCGCGGATCTCGTAGCGGCCGATCGTCTTCATTTGGGTTGTGCCGACACCGTTGCGCGGATGCGATTGGCGCGCTCGAGATCGCGCAGAATGAGTTCGTTGGCCGGGTCCAGGTCGCGCGCGGCCTTGAGGTTGGCGACGGCGCCGTCGACCTCGCCGCGATTCAATTGGTCGAGCGCGGTGGCGCGGAGCGTGCCGGCGCGCGCGGGTGCGGGATCGGCCGTTTCAACGGGCGCCACTTCTTCGCCTTGCGTGCCGCGCAGTGCGACGCGCGGCGCCACCGGTTTTGCGGTGACGCGATGCTTCTTTGGTTCGGTGCGCGCGGCCGCCTGGTTCTTGTCGAGGTCGGTTGCGTGCTGGCAAGCGGCGAGTGCGCAGGCGGTGAGCATAGCGGCCGCAAGGCGCTTCAGTGCGCCTGCTTGAGCTTTCCGCTTGTGTCCTTCGCTCATCGTCCCAACCCCGCCGGAAGCCTCGCGCATGCGGTCCTTCACGTTTGGCGAAAAGCTTACGGGTTTCGCGATAACGGATGGCTAAGCGGCGTGGTGAAGAGAAGCTGAAGACTGCGCGGTTCCGCGCGGGAACCCTAGGCAAATCAAGCTCAACAGGCGGGCCCGAGGTGGGCGGCGATAACACTTTTTTGGGGCTCGTTGCGCGTCGTCCCTCATCCCACCTTCGCCAAGAGGCTACGGCGGGCAAGCCGTCACGCCTCGTTAGCGCCCACTTGACATTGCGCTATAGTTCCATATTTATAGAATTATGGAATCTATACAGATCATAGCCGCCCTTGAGGCGTTGGCGCAGGAGAGCCGCTTGGCGGTGTTTCGCGCTTTGGTGCAGGCGGGGCCTGCCGGGCTCACGCCTTCGCATTTGAGCGAGGCGTTGGATGTGCCCGCCCCTACTCTGTCGTTTCATTTGGCGCAGCTGAAGCATGCGGGGCTTGTCGGCGTCACGCGCCAGGGGCGTTCGCTTACGTATGTCGCGGCTTACGACACGATGAACGGGCTCATCGCGTTCCTCACCGAAAACTGTTGCGCAGGCTCATGCGCGCCATCCGCCTGCGCACCCATGAGGAAAGCTAAAGAGAAGCAGCTTGATAAGTCTGCGCGGCCACGTCGTCGTGCGTGATCTTGCACTCGAACCGACCGGCGTATGAGCGTGCTCGAGATCGAACAACCGCGCGCGGGCCACGACCTTGCGAACCGCTTCAACCGGCAGTGCCAGTGCGCGACGTTGGATGAGCGGCTTCTGAAGGCCGCATTGGGCGAGGTGTCCGGCGATCCGGCGTTTCGCGACCGGCTGCTCGAAACACGGCCGCACCTCTTCTCGAAAGCGCCGGTGTTCTTGCCGGCGTCCGAGCTTGGCGCGATGCAGGCCATTGCGCGCGCCGTCGAAGAGGTGGCCAGGCTTCCTGGATACCGCGCGCGTGTCGAAGCGTGGATGCCCGAAATCGCGAAGGCGGCGCGTGGGCCGCGTGGCGCCTTCATGGGCTACGATTTCCACTTGGCCCCCGATGGGCCGCAGCTCATCGAAATCAACACCAATGCCGGCGGCGCCTTTCTGAACGCTTTCCTCGCGCGCGCGCAAATCGCGTGTTGCCCTGAAGTGAAGCAAGGTCTCGCCGGCACGCCGATCGAAGCGTTCGACGATGCCGTACTCTCGATGTTCGAGTCCGAATGGCTGGCAGCGGGGCGCAACACGCGGCTGCGCCGCATCGCAATCGTCGACGACGATCCGGGAGCGCAATTCCTCTATCCCGAGTTCGTGCTTGCTCAACGCTTGTTCGAGCGTTCGGGCATCGACGCCGTCATCGCCGATCCGCGCAGCTTGCGTCATAGCGCCGGCGTCCTGTGGGCGGATGGCGAGCCCGTCGATCTCGTCTACAACCGCCTCGTCGACTTCGCGTTGGAAGAACCGGATCATCAAGCGTTGCGCGATGCAGTACAGGACGGCGCCGTCGTGCTGACGCCGGGCCCGCGCAACCACGCGCTTCTTGCCGACAAGCGCAATCTCACCGTTTTGTCCGACGCCGACGCACTGCGTAAGGCGGGTGCAGACGCTGAAGCGATCGCCACGCTCACCGCCGGCATTCCGCGCACCATCTTCGTGACGCCAACGAACGCCGCCGCGTTGTGGGACGAACGCAAGAACTGGTTCTTCAAACCCGCGACCGGTCACGGCGGCAAAGCCGTCTATCGCGGCGACAAGCTGACGAAGTCGGTGTGGCAGGACATTCTCGCGGGCATCTACGTTGCCCAGCGTATCGTCGCGCCCAGCGAACGCACGGTCACGCTCGATGGCGCGCCCGTTCAAAGAAAGCTCGACGTCCGGCTCTACACGTACGCTGGCGAAACACTGCTCGCGGCGGCGCGCCTCTATCAAGGCCAAACGACGAATTTCCGCACGCCCGGCGGCGGCTTCGCGCCGGTGTTCTTCTTGTGAGCGTAAGGGATGGCGAGTTCATGAACGTCCTCTTCCTATGCACGGGCAACTCCGCGCGCTCGATCATGGCGGAGTGTTACCTGAACCACGTGGGTCACGGGAGCTTTCGCGCCTACAGCGCCGGGAGTTCGCCCAAGGGTGAGGTGCATCCGTTGTCGCTCGCGACGTTGACCGCGCACGGAATCCCAGTTGGCGACGTTCGTTCGAAGAGTTGGGACGAGTTCGCGACATCCGACGCACCGCGCATGGATTTGGTCGTCACCGTTTGCGACAACGCAGCCGCTGAGGCGTGTCCGGTTTGGCCAGCGGCACCCTTGAAGGCGCATTGGAGCTTTCCCGATCCCGCGGCGGCTGAAGGAACGCGCGCCGAGCAACTTGCCGTCTTCGCGCGCGTGTTTGCGAGCATTCGAGCGGCCGTGGATCAGCTTGCGGCCTTGCCCGTTGGCCAGATGGACGCCGCGACTCTGAAACGGCGCGTCGCCGCGTTGGGTCCGCGCTGACGATGCCCACCCTCGCCCGCCAAGCGTTTGCGGAGTTTCTCGGCACCGCGTTTCTCCTCGTGGCGGTCGTCGGCTCCGGCATTATGGGGGCGAAGCTTTCGGGCGGGAACGATGCGATTGCGCTGCTTGCGAATTCGCTGGCCACGGGCGGCGCGCTGATTGCGTTGATCGGCGCGTTCGGTCCGGTGTCGGGCGCGCATTTCAATCCCGCCGTCTCGGTGTTCGAATTGTGGGGCGGGCGGTTGTCGTGGCGGCAAGCTCTTTTCTACATCGCCGCGCAAGTGCCGGGCGCGGTCGCCGGCGTTGTCGTTGCGCATGCGATGTTCGGGCTCGCGCTTGTGCAGGCCTCTTCCCATGTGCGCGCCACGACGGGCGAACTGATCGGCGAGGTGATCGCGACGCTGGGCCTACTGCTCACGATTTGGGGCGTCGCGCGCTCGCGGCCGGACGCCGTGCCCAGCGCGGTCGCTGCCTATATCGTTGGCGCCTATTGGTTCACGTCGTCCACGTCGTTCGCCAATCCGGCGGTCACGCTCGCCCGTTCGCTAAGCGACACGTTCGCGGGGATCGCGCCAGAGTCGGTTCCCGGATTCGTGTTGGCGCAAGCGCTGGCTGTGGTGCTCGCGTGCGGTGCTGTCTGGGCGCTTGGCGACGGACGGCGGGCGCGTGCTGGGCCTTCCGGGTCCTAAGAACCTTTGCCGTTGCCGCCGCTGTGGCCGAAAGCGTTGCCGTTGCTGCCATCGCCGCCGCCGTTGCCTAGGCCATTGCCGTTGTTGCCGCGGCCGTTGCCGTTGCCGTCGTTGCCGTCGCCGCCGCCGTTGCCCAAGCCGTTGCCGTTGCTGCCACCGCCATTGCCGTTTCCGTTGCTGCCGTCGCCGCCGCCGTTGCCGTTGTTACCGGCGCTGTTGCTATTGAGGGCGGCTATGGTCGCGCCGTCCGTGTGGTTGGCCTTGGCCGGCACATCCGGCGTGTCCGCGAGGCCTTCCGACACAGCGTTCACGTCGATGGTGACGTCGCCTATCACCTGCTTGATGGCGATCGTGTGCGACGAGGATTTCGGCTCGTCGAGTTTCGCGGGCGTGAGGGCTACTGTGCTGCGATCGACGGTGATGTTCTTTTCGTTTTCGCGGATTGTCGCCGTGAATCCGGCGCCGACATATTGCGTGTCGCTCAGATCCGGCGTTGCGACTTGAACCAAGCCTTCCGTCACATCGACGGAGGCCTGGCCGTCCTTCACGGTGACGGTGAATGTGGTTCCTTTCACGACCGCCGCGAGGTAGGGCGTTTCGACTTGAAAATGCGGCTTCTTCTCTTTGCCGATTTGATAGAGGACCGAGCCCAGCGATTGCAGAACCTGCGTGTTGCCGTTGATCTTCTCCAGCGGCAGCTGCACGCGGCTTCCCGGTGCCACGGCCATCGTTTCGGTGCCGCGCACAAGAATGGCGCGCGCGCCCGGCGCCGTTTCGAGCCACGCGCCGCCAGGGAGCGTCTGATCGTTCGTCACGGCGACAGGCGTGACGCCCGTACCGCCGACCTTGACCGTGCCCACCATTTGGACGACGCGCCACGCGTCAGCTGCGTAGCCGGGTGCCGCGCACGCCATGAAAGCGACCGTGCATGCCAAGACGGCGAGAGATCGATTCAAATTCATGACGCATTGTCTCCATTCGCCCGGCGCGAGCCCTTGGATTTCTGCCGGTCGATCAGCATGCGTGCCTGCCACTAACGGCAAGATAAGGGACATAGTGGACGAGGTGTGAAGGCGCCCGTTAACGCGCTTGCCCACGTTAAGCGCAATTGCCACGGGACCTGCTGCGAAACGATGCCAAACAACGCCGCCGCGTTAGCCGTGTTGCGCGTGGAGGGCGTTGTGACGGAGGACACGTCGCAGAAGGCGCCACCCTTGGAACCCATCCACTCGCCAACGCCGCTGGGTTCGTCCATATAATGCGTATGGCAGCGAAAGAACTCACTGGGCGGGCGCGGCTTCCTTCTGTGATGGAGCGGGCGATGGCGCTTGCGGCGAAGGGGGATTGTCTTCAGTTCTCCGACGTTTTGGCGAGGCTCGAGCGTGACGATGCGGTCACGCTGAAGCTGTGGGCCGGCGCGCAAGAGACCGACCGCATCAACAAAGCTTGCCGCGAGGGCGCGGACAAGCGGTACCGCGCCTACGGGATCAAGACCGGGCGCACGCGGGTGAAGCGGTAGCTGCCCGCGCGCGCCGGCGCCTTTAGTCCGGCTTCGTGGTGTGGTCGTGGGTGAAATAGATGAACATGAACATGAAGGCGGCCAGCACGACGATGAGCGAGCCCACGATCGCGGCGCGGTGATCGTTGATCGCGATGGCGAGCGCAATGCCGGGCGCGAAGATCAGAACGCCCACGACATGCGTGATGCACTGCACCCATGTCAGGCGCGACTCCTCAAGCTTGGGATAGGCGCGGTGGATCAGCCCGTAGAGCGTGGACGTCATGAACCCCACCAGATTCCAGTGCGCGTGTGCGGGCGCATACTGGAACTCCTCATTGATGCCCATCCACACGCCCGAGAGCATGCCGATGACGAGGAAGACCAAACCCAATCCGATGAAAACCACGTGAACGTGCATGCGCATACGCGAAAGCCTCCCTTTATGCCGCGCGCTATGCGGATGTTTCCGCTTTCCAGGCGCGCACGCGACTCATGGCGGCATCATCCGCGAGATTCAGGGGACATGGCAAGAACGCGCGACGCCATAGGAAGGCGCTTGCCCTGGGACCGCCGGCTTCCAGCCGGCTCTGCTTGCGGCAGCTCAAGCTCACGAAGGGCCGGCAGGATGCCGACGGTCCCAGGGATAGAGACATCCTGACCGGCAATCTTGCAACTTGCCGGGGCTGGTTCGGCGCGGCGGATGGCGCGACAGTTGCCGCGTCGTTCGAATCGTGAGGCTGCTTCCCATGTTGTTGCGCGTGTTGTGTGTGATCGGCGTTTTGTTTTGGGCGGTCAGTGTTGACGGCGCGACGTCGCGGCATCTGTGGCCGGTGTGTTCGGACGCGCCGCCTTCGGGGTTCGGGTATCGCACGGATCCGTTCAACGGCCGGCGCGTGTTTCATTCGGGTCTCGATTTCGCCGTCGAACAAGGCGTGCCGGTGCGCGCGTCGTTGGACGGGCGCGTGATCGCGGCCGGCCGGCGCGGGCCTTACGGGAAAATGGTCGAGATCGATCATGGCGGCGCCGAGCGCACGCGCTACGCACACTTAAGCGCGTGGGCGGTCATGGAGGGTGACCGCGTCGCGCAAGGCCAGACCATCGGGTGGAGCGGTCAGACCGGGCGCGCGGAGAAGCCGTTGCTGCATTTCGAACTCTGGCGCGGGGAGACACAGCGCGATCCCCGCAAGGCGCTCGATCCGAGTCCGCGCTGCGGGGGTTAGGCGCTTACTCCAAGGTCACTCCTCCATGTGGCGGCGGTTGTGGAGGCGGACGACGGTTTTGATGGCGCGGTCGAGGCGGTTGGGGCCTGCGATGTGTTTGATGAAGTCGGTGCGGGCGCCGCCGATTTCGACGATCTCAAGATTGCCAACGCCCAGCAGGCGTTGCCACCACGACTGACGGATGCGCGTTTCGGTGATGCGGTTCAGGTCGAACTCGCGCTTCTCGAAATTGAAGATGCCGCCCACGATGATGAGCGTTGCATCGCCCGTCACCTTGTCGATGAAGACGCCGTAGCGCCAGCTGGACCAGAGCGCCACGTGCACGACGAGCAGCATGCTGGCGAAGTTCAGCGGGAAGTACGCCATCGCCACCGGCCCGTTGTTGGGGAGCCAGGTGTAAACCCCGCCCATCCAATCGAACCACGGCGCCGAGACGATCACCAAGACGATGGCGAGGGTCAGACCCCAGCGCGCGAGCCGTGCGGCGAGCGGGACGAGCGGCACGCTCACGAGTAGACGCCCGGCATAGAGCACCACGAGCCAGCTTGCGAACAACACGTAGAGCAAGAGCCACGTCTCGGCCCGGCCGGCGGCGACGAGCGCGTGAAGCCAGGTGGGGAGGTTTGTGAAAAACGCGGCCGCGAAGTCGGCGAAGATGCCGGTCGTGCCGGTCACGTTCGACTGCACGTAAGCGAGTGCCGCGGCGCACCAGCCCGCAAAGGTCTCAGGGAAATTGCGGATGGCGTAGGCCGCCCAACCGAGGAAGAAGACGGTCGTCACTGCGGCCAGCATCATCGGCAGCCAGACGACGTACCATGTCGCCGAGCGGCCATGCGCCCCGCTCGCGAACAGCTCTTCGTTCAGTTCGCGCTCGTCGCCGTCGTTGATTTCGCCGGTGCGGATTTCGCGCAGCAGTACCAGCCAATGCAGACCCGTCTCGTAGCGTAGATCTTCGTTGGCGCCGGCGTAACGGCGGATGCGCCGCGAATTCGCGAAGGGGAGCCGCGCGAGTTCGATCCAGAGCCACGTCAGCGAAAACGACACCCAGCCGAGCCACGTCCATGCGGACGCGCTCTCGGCTTTCATCACAAGGTTGTCGGCGAAGCTCGCCTGTGGATCGCTCGAGGGTCCGCCAAACCAGAAGGCGGCCGCTTCGATGGCGAGGCTGGCGCTGAGCGCCAGCCACCGCACGAATCTTGGATCTTCGAGTTCGAACATGGGCGTTCACCGTGCCGCTGCGAGCTTGATGATGTCCGACGGCAGCATGATGACCGTCGTCGTGTTGTTCTCAGCGCCGATCTCGGCCACCATCTGAAGGCGGCGCAGTTCGAGCGCCATGGGGTTCACCGTCATTTGGCCGGCGGCGGCGGTGAGCTTCTCGGCCGCTTCGAGTTCTGCCTCGGCCTTGATGATGCGGGCGCGTTTTTCGCGGATGGCTTCGGCCTCGCGCGCCATCGCGCGCTGCATGGCGGTCGGGATTTCGACGTCCTTCATCTCGACCATCTCGATCTTGATGCCCCATGCCTCGGTCGCTGTGTCGACGACGCTGCGCAACGCGTCGTTGATGGCGTCGCGTTCTTTCAACACCTGATCCAGCATGTGCTGGCCGATGATGTTGCGCAGGCTGGTCAGCGCGATCTGGTAGACGGCCGCGCCGTATTTTTCGACCGAGATGATCGCTTTCTGCGGATCGGAGATCCGATACCAGAGCACGGCGTTCACGTTGATGGTGACGCTGTCCTTGGTGATCGTTTCTTGACGTTCGATGTCGACGGTGCGCGTGCGCAGGTCGACCTTCTGCGTCCATTCGATGAAGGGAATAATCCAGAAGAGGCCCGGCCCCGCGACGCGCGAGAACCAGCCCAGTCTGAAGACGACGCTGCGTTCATACTGCTGAATAATGCGAATGCCCGTCGCTGCCAGCGCCAGAAGGGCTAGCACGATAAAGACGAATGTCATGACGACACCTGAGAAGTACGCGGGCTTGAGCGGCAACCGCGGCGCAGTCGAGAGGCACACGTCAGCGCCCTAAGTTGGCGGGGTGCCGGTTCGACTTAGCGTGGGCGATAGATAGGCGGCGATTGTGGCGAGCGCTACAGGTGCGCGTGATGATTTTATCGGCGGCGGGCGCGGAATTTGGCGCGAGAGCTAGTGAATTGCGACAGCGTCATGGCAGCGTTGCAGCGTTTGCAATGGCGGTAGCCCTGGGACCGCCGCCATCCTGCCGGCTCTTTTTTTCAACGCCTCACGCGCCGCGAGAGCCGGCTAGAAGCCGGCGGTCCCAGGACTCGCGTTATCCTGTCACCTTTTTTTGTCCAGATCACCGCGGCCCGTCGCCATCTCGTCCGTCAGCTTTGGCGGGAGTGATCGCGTATGTCGGTGACGCCCGACGTGTTTGCGCAGTGTGCGCAGCAGTAGATGGCGTGCGACGTTTCGATGCCGTGGCCGATGATGCGGCAGCTGCAATGCCCGCATGTCGGCGCCATCTTCTGGATCGCGCACTCGAAACTGTCGAAGACCATGGTCTTGCCGTTCTGGGTGATTTCCAGAAGGTTCTCGTACGAATTTCCGCATTGGTCGCAATTGCGCATGGGGCCGCCCTCTTCACATGTCGGTGGGAGATGAGGGAACGCGCCCGGCGTGGGGTGGTTCCCGCAAAACTCACGCCGATTGGCCGGGCGGCGGGCGCTCGTGCTAACAACGCATGCCATGTGCGGACGCTTCACACAGACTTTCACGTATGCCGAGCTCCACGAATTTTGGAGTGCGTTCTCGGCGGAGGGTGCGCGGGCCACGCTCGGCAATCTTCAGCCGCGCTATCACATCTGCCCGACCGATCCGATCGTGGCGGTGCTGCAGACGAAGACGGGCCTCACGCTCGAGCGCGTGCGCTGGGGCCTTGCGCCCTTCTGGTGGAAGCAGCCGTTGAAGAAGTTGCCGGCGACCTTCAACGCGCGCGCCGAGACGGTTGCGACCAAGCCGATGTTTCGCGAGGCGTTCAAGCAGCGCCGCTGCATCATTCCGGCGTCGGGCTATTACGAATGGCAGGCGCGCTCCGGACGCACCGGACGAGACCGTGCGCTCCGCCACCATGGTCATCACAGAGCCGAACACATTCGTCGCGAAGGTGCATGACCGCATGCCGGTGCTGCTCACGCGCGACACAATGGGCGATTGGCTGAGCGGGGCTGCAGGCGAAGACCTGCTGAAGCCCGCGCCGGAAGACGCCGTGCAAGCGTGGCCGGTGTCGCGCAAGGTCAACTCGTCGAAGGCACCGGATGAGGCTGGGTTGATTGAGCGGGTGGAGGTTTGAGGGCGGCCGGCTCGCCCACGTTTGGCACCGCGGCGTCCCGCGTGAAATCCCCTCCACCTGTGTTTGGTATATATACCAAACACAGGTCCTACTTAATGCCCGTTCCGATTAATACGCCGTTG
>JANLXP010000310.1:0-3929 GCA_031365165.1 Alphaproteobacteria bacterium | reverse complement strand
CATCGCGACGAGAAGGGCCGCGCGACGGTTTTCGAGAACCTACCGTCGGGCATGCCGAGGGTGATTTCGATCGGACGGCTCGACTACAATTCGGAAGGGTTGCTGCTGCTCACGAACGACGGCGAGTTGGCGCGTAAGTTGGAGTTGCCGTCGAGCGGGTGGATCCGGCGCTACCGCGTGCGCGTGTTCGGGAAGTTGGTGCAGGCGGATCTCGACCGGTTGCTCAAGGGTGTCGAGATCGAGGGCGTGAAGTATCAACCCTTCGAGGCGAAACTCGATCGCCAACAAGGCGGGAATGCTTGGGCGACGATTGCGCTTAAAGAGGGCAAGAACCGCGAGGTGCGCCGGCTGATGGAACATATCGGGGTGAAGGTGAACCGGTTGATCCGCGTCACGTTCGGACCGTTCCATCTGGGTCAGTTGAAAGAGGGCGACGCGGACGAGATTCCGGCCAAGGTGTTTCGCGATCAGCTCGGCATCAAGAAGGGCGTGGGCTGGGCCTGATGCGGATCGTTGCGGGCAAGCATCGGGGCCTTTCGCTCGCCACACCGAAGGATGCGCGTGTGCGGCCGACGTCGGACCGCGTGCGCGAGGCATTGTTCAACGTGCTTGCGCATAACGATTTCGGGATTGGGTTCAAGATCGAGGGTGCGCGCGTGCTCGACCTCTTTGCGGGGACGGGTGCGCTTGGGCTCGAGGCGCTGTCGCGGGGAGCGCACTACGTGCTTTTCGTTGACGATCATTTCGAGAGCCGTGGGTTGATCCGGCGCAACGTCGAGGCTGCGCACGCAACGGGGGCGACGAAGATTTGGCGGCGCGATGCAACTGTGCTGGGCGATATGCCGGGCAACGCCGGGGGACCATTCGATCTCGTGTTCCTCGATCCGCCGTATCGCAAGGGGCTCGCCGAGTTGGCGCTTGTCAGCGCGCGCGACGGCAAGTGGTTCGCGCCGAATGCTCTTGTCGTTGCCGAGATGGCCGCGGATGAAGCGTTCGCGATGCCGGCGGGTTTTTTGGCGCTCGACGAGCGGACTTATGGCGATACGAAGGTGGTCGTCCTTGGTTTGGGCTAGTCGAAGACCTTGAGCACGGCGCCGATGCCTCCGGTCATCACGAATACGTAGCCGATTGCAAAAACTGCTGCGATCGCGAGGTTGAGCGCGAACCGACTCCAAAGCGTCAGAACCGGAGTTCGATAGGCGACCGGTTGGTAGCGCGCCATCGTCATCACGCCAGCAAAGAAATAGACACCCAAAGCGAGCAACCAAGCCGTATTGTCCTCGGCGCGGCCCTGCATAAACATCAGCGGAAAGCCGAAAAGCGCGAACGGTAATCCAAGTCTGATCGGGTGGACCTGCATCAATTTCCCTACCGGTGTCGGCCGATTATCGCGCTGCGGCGCCATCCCTGCTAGACTGCTTCTATGACGGACGAGCCGATTTCGCCGCCGCCGCGGCGGTTGTTGTTTTTGGAGCCGCGCGGGTTGATCGATATCCCGACGCTGTTTATTGCAGCGCCGTTTCTCTTGAGTGCGCCGCGTGGGCGCAAGCACGGGGTCGTGGTGCTGCCGGGGTTCGGCGCGGATGATCGCTCGACGGTGTTGCTCCGGCATTATTTGTCGCTGCTCGGCTACGACGCGCATGGGTGGAACCGCGGGCGGAACGTGCGCCGGCCGGGCGAGGACTTGCCGACGGTGATCGTGCAGATCAAAGCGTTGAAGGCGAAACACAAGGCCGCGGTGACGCTGATCGGGTGGAGCCGCGGCGGGATCATGGCGCGCGAGATTGCGCGGCAGGTGCCGGACGACGTTCGGATGGTGATCACGCTGGGCAGTCCGTTCGCCGACCCGACGGCGAACAATGTCGGCGCGATATGGAAGTTGCTCACCGGCGAGGACGTGCCGCGCAATCCTGAGCGGATCAAGCAGCTCGCCGAGCCGATCCCGGTTCCGGCGACGGCGATTTTTACGAAAGCGGACGGCGTCGTGGCGTGGCGGGCGTGTCTCGAACGCGAGGGCGATAAACGCGAAAATGTCGAAGTGCGTTCAACGCATATCGGGCTTGGGTTTCATCCGCCGGCGCTCTGGGTGATCGCTGACCGGCTGGCGCAGAAGTGGGACACGTGGACGCCGTTTAAGCCGAGTAAGCTGGTCGCGCCATTCTTTCCGCGGAAGGCCGGCGTGTACTACGCCTCACGATAGGGTCCATTTTGCATGTTTCGAACATTTCCAGGTGGTGTAACGCTTCCCGATACGCCAGAGGCGCATGTCGTCGCGTTGTTCTGGGGTGTTTTCCTCGTGACGTGGGTGCTTGCAGCGTTTTTCACCAAACGGACCATTGAACGCGGCAACCGGTACTGGGGATTGGCCGCGGTGGTGATGATCGCCGCTTTCTTTGTCGTGCGCCGCGTCGGCGTGACCGACAGCGTGTTGTGGTCCTACACCCAGACGCTGGGGCTGACCGCCGATGCGATCGTCGGGTTGGGTCTTTTCCTCGCACTTTGGGCGCGCTTTGCGCTTGGGCGAAACTGGAGCGGCCAGGTGACCTTCAAGCAGGATCACGAATTGATCACGACGGGCCCGTATGCGCTCGCGCGGCATCCGATCTACACGGGCATGATCCTGATGCTGTTGGGAACGGCTATTCTTGTGGGGCACGCGGTGCCGTTTGCTTTCACCGCCGTTCTAACATTCACGCTTTGGATCAAGTCGCAGATCGAAGAGCAGCTGATGGTGAAGCATTTTCCGGAGGCTTATCCGGCCTACCGTTCGCGGGTGCGCGCGCTCATTCCGTTCGTGCTCTGAGATCAGCGACGGCCGAATAGTTTTTCTACGTCGGCGAGCTTTAGTTCAACGTAAGTCGGGCGGCCGTGGTTGCATTGGCCGGAGAGCGGGGTTTGTTCCATTTCGCGGAGGAGTGCGTTCATTTCTTCCAGCGTGAGGCTTCGCCCTGCCCTCACCGCGCTGTGGCAGGCCATGGTCGAGCAGATTTCGTCGAGGCGTTCTTTCAATGAGAGCGCGCCGCCGTATTCAGCGATTTCGTCGGCGAGGTCGCGTATGAGGCCTTTGACGTCGCCACCTTTCAGGAGTGCTGGGACTTCGCGGACGAGGACGGCGTCGGCGCCGAAGGGTTCGAGGATCAGGCCCAGTTCGGCGAGTTCGGCTGCGCGCGTTGTCAGGCGGTCGACGGAGGGGCTGTCGAGATCGACCACTTCGGGGATCAGGAGGGCTTGGCGTTCGATGCCTTTGGCGGCGATCGCGCGTTGCAGCCGGTCGAGCATCAGCCGTTCGTGGGCTGCGTGCTGGTCTACGATGACGATGCCGTCGCCGGTTTGGGCGACGATGTAGGTGTTGTGCAACTGGCCGCGCGCGACGCCCAAAGGAAATCGATCGTTGCTCGGCTGCGTTTGGTCGAGCGGGCGGGCGAGTGGCGGCGCGTCGATGAAGTTGCGTTGGGCGGGTTCGTAAAAGGCGGCGGCTTCGCGTAGCAATCCGGGGCTCGGGCGTGGTTCGGCGAACGCATAATGTCCGGGTGCGAGACGTTCGAGCGTGCTTGTCGCGACGGTCGTCGAGCTGCGCGTTCCGCCGGCGTGGAGGGCCGCTTTCAACGCGCTCACGATCAGGCCGCGGATCAAGGCTGCATCGCGGAAGCGAACTTCGGTCTTCGCCGGGTGGACGTTGACGTCGACTTCGTGCGCGGGGAGGTCGAGGAACAGGGCCACCACAGGATGGCGGTCGCGTGCGAGGACATCGGCGTAGGCGCCGCGGACGGCGCCGACCAGCAGTTTGTCGCGAACCGGCCTTCCGTTCACGAACAGGAATTGCTGGGCAGCGGTGCCGCGAGCGTAGGTTGGTAACCCCGCGTAGCCGGTGAGCTTCGTGCCCTCGCGCGCGGCGTCGATGGGCAATGCGTTTTCGGCGAAGTCGGCGC
>JANLXP010000300.1:0-4487 GCA_031365165.1 Alphaproteobacteria bacterium | reverse complement strand
CCGGCGCTCCCAGGCAAAGGGCCTGCGTCTTCGACGCTGCTCGTTACGAACGGCGCCTTATCCATCATCCAGTGCATCACGCGCACATCCGGCACCGGTTGCGCGATCGCCGCGTCCCCCCAATCGCCCAAGTCCCAGCCGTCCTTGAACCGCCGGTCGAGCTTGACCACCTGCACGCAAGCAGCACCTGCGCGGAAGATCGCCTCCGTTGCATCGCGTGCGTAAGCCGCGCCCGCCTCGTCCGCATCCGGCCAGATCGTGACCTTGCGCCCGCGCAGCGCCGACCAATCCGCGTGCGCCACACCTTGTGCGCCGCCGTACGACGTCGTCACCACCCACGCCTGCATGAATTTGCGCGCAGCGGTCGCCGCCTTCTCGCCCTCGACCAACAGCACCGGCGCGTGGGCGCGCTTCGCCAGCTCATGGAGATTGAAGAGCGGCCGCGGCGCCGGCGGCGCGGCCCAGCGCCATTCGGGCTTGCCGTCCGCACCCCGCCAAACGGTCGCCGGGCGGAAGGTCTTGCGTTCCTTCGGATCCTCAAAGCGGATCACATAGAAAAGCACGAAGCCTTCGGCGTTCGTATAACTGTAGATGTGCTTGGCCTGGCCGAGCTGCGGATGGCTGCTGGGTATCGAGCGCATACCGCGCGCCGGCACCGGCGCGATGTAACCCTGTGGGTCGGACGGCGTGGCTTGCGGCACAAGGGCCGCAACAACGCGTGGGCCAGCGATCGGTGCGAACGGATCGTCGGTCATGCAATCTCCTTCTCTTAAAGCCTAGCGCGGGAGGGGAAGGCCGAGCATCGCCGCAATCCTGCGGGCGGCCTCGGCCTGGGAAAGGTCGAACAGGTAGGCGGCGAGCGAGATGACATCGCCGCCCTTGTCGCCGGTCGCAAAGTCGGCCCAGCGCCCTGTCGTGAGATTGATCGAGAACGAGCCGAGCCGCCGGTCCGCCCGCTTTGGGTTCAAGGCGACATACTCGGCAAAGCGCCGCCGCCCGGCCGGCAACCAGCGCGGCAGGATTGCGCTCAAGTTCGCCAACGCGGAAGCGTTGACGCGCTCGAAGTCGATCGATGTGCGGGACATGGGTTCCGGGCGGACTCATTCATTCGAAAAACGCCGCGGAACAGAGTCAGTGTATAAGTCAAAACAATGCCTGAGTCAAGACTTGTTCTTTTTTCGTTCTTCTGTAATCAGAACGATAGAAATATAAGTAGATCGTAAAACGTAGCATCGCCGACTCGGCTCTAGGCCTGGGACCGCCGGCATCCTGCCGGCTCTTCCTTTGTGCATCGAAGCGTCAGCAAAGAGCCGGCTGGAAGCCGGCGGTCCCAGGACTAGCGCTCTTCCGCAAAGCGCGCCGCGCTATGATCCAAGCAAAAAAATAGGGACCGGAAGGCCCCCCTTCCGATCCCCATTCCCCTCAAACTTTGGTCGCGCGCTTTACGCCCGCGCGCGGAATTTCTCCGGAAAGACCACAGCGCCCGGTTCCGCCGGCACGTCGTCGCGCGCGGCGAGCGGCAGTTTCAGCGTTACCGTCGTCCCGTCGCCGAGCGCGCTTTCGATCATCATTGCGCCGCCATGCATCTCCGCCAGCGCCTTTACCAGCGAGAGGCCGAGGCCCGTGCCCTTGTGCGTGCGCTGCATTTCGCCTTCGACCTGCTCGAACGGCTTGCCGATGCGCGCCAAATCCTTTTCGGGGATGCCAACACCCGTGTCGCTGACCGAGAGCATCATGTCGGTGCCGACCTTGCGCGCTTTCAGCGTGACTTTGCCTTCCGTCAGCGTGAACTTGATCGCGTTCGAGAGCAGATTGATCAGACACTGCTTCAACGCACGGCGGTCGGCCATGAGGCTCAAGCCCGGTGCCACGTCGCACACAAGCTCGACCCCCGCCTCATCGGCCGCCACCTTCACCATCGCCACGCATTCGTCAGCCACCGGCTTCAATTCGATAAGCTTGCGCTCGATCGTAAACTTGCCCGCCTCGATCTTCGACATGTCGAGCAAGTCCGAAATCAGATCCACGAGATGCGAACCGGACGTGCGGATCAGCTCCGCATACTCGCGATATTTCGGCGTGCCGATCGGACCCATCAGCTCGTGGCGCATCACGTCGGAGAACCCGATGATCGCGTTCAAAGGCGTGCGCAACTCGTGCGTAACGGAGGCGAGGAACCGCGACTTCGCCCGGCTGACCTCTTCCGCTTTGTCCAGCGCCTGCGCCAGCTCCAAGATCTCGGCCTTCGCCGTCGACATCTCGCGCGTGACGGCAACGGCCTCGCCGTTCGCGCCCTGCACGCGCATCTCGACCGGCAGATACGTGCCGTCGCGCCGGCGCACGCGATAGGCAACCGCCTCACTCCCGCCATGCGCCGCCGAAAGGAAAGCCTGCTCCACCGCTTTCAGGTCCTGAATATGCACGAACATCGCGGGGCTCATCCCCTCAAGCTCGCGTGCGCGCAGGCCCAGCATCTCTTCGACCGCCGGCGACGCATAGAGCACCGCCCCGCCCGCCGTGTGCCGTGTGATCATATCGACGGCTGTATCCGTCATCGCCCGGTGCCACGCCGCGTTCGCCCGCGCGCGCGCCACTTCATGCTCGTTCCGCCGCTGCAACGTGCGCATCGCAAACATGCCCACGATAATCGCCGCAAAGACCGAGACGCCGTACGCAAACCCCGTGAACGCCGGATCGATGCGCGAAACGGGCAGCCATCCCATCAGCGACAACGACGCGGCGATGAAGAAGCCAATACCCGCAACGCACGACGCGATCGTCACCGCCGAGCGTTTGCCCGTGATCGCAGCCTCGACCGGCACGATTAGAAGCCACGGCAGCAACGGCGAGGCGAGACCACCCGTATAGACGCCGGCCAGCGACACGAACCCACCCAAGGCCAACGCTGACGCCATCTGCCCCTGCTCGAGACTGATCGCCTCGGCTCGAACGCCAAGCGCGATGCCGAGCGGCATCCACAAGAAAAGAAACGCAAACGCGGTCGCTGCATCCACCGGACCGACGAACGCGAAATAAAGCGGCCAAAGGGCAACACCCATGCCGCCTGCGAGCAGGTTTGCCGAGACGAAGGCTTTGACGCGTCCGGCCTCGCCCTCGGGCTCGGATCCCAGAACGCCGTCAAACGCATCCAACAGAAAATCGGCCCAGAACCGACGGAAATTGTACGGCGATGTCATTACGCGACTCGACCCCCAGAACACGAAGGTAAGACTTCGTTTATGGAGGTTAATGAGGCGTTAAAGAACGCTGCGTATGAGTGATGGGGAATAGGGATTGGGGAATAGGGATTAGCGCGCCGCTATCACCCATTCCCCATCACCCATTCCCTAAAATTCTCGCCTCTCTTGAATCAAACGCACCAGCACATCGTGAACACGCGTTGAGGCTAATACGCGTTGACGCTGATTCCGCCGTCGTTTGCTTCAATTTTGCCTTTGTTTTTGAGCACTTTCGAACGGCCTTGCGACGACACTCCGCCTCGAAGTTTGGAGGTGGTCCCGTGGGTTTCATTTTCCGCACGATCTTTTGGTTGGGGCTGGCACTTGTCGCGTTGCCGCCCGAGGCACGCCTCGGTGGCGGCCACGACACGGCGGAGTTCCGCAACATCGACGTCGCGGCGCAATTGAAGACCGTGGCCGACGCTGCATGGGCGCGGGCAGATCAAATCATGAGCACCTGTGAAACCAACCCGCAGTTGTGCAAGGCCGGCGTCGACTTGGTGAACACCTCGCTCGCAGCTGCAACAGACATGGCGGAAGGGATGGCTGTCCAATTGACCAGTGAGCCCCGTAAACCGCTCGCAACTGCGGAATCGGTGAAACCACGTTCGCAAAAAATTCAAGCGCGCGTTGAGTGACTCGCTGCGAAGGCCTACCTATAACTCCGGCCGCCTGAAGCACCCCTCGGCGTTGTCTGCCGATCGATGTGACGGCCACGAAGAACAGTACCTCGCGTTCGGAGCTAAGAATAAAATGCCGGCAGCAGCCGCCCACGTAGCTTTTCCAATCACGAACACCACCGTCACCCTCCGCAAAGCCCGCGTCGAAGATTGCGACGTGATGCTGCGCATGATCGAAGCGCTCGCCGAGTACCAAGGCGTCGGCGATCGCGTGCACGTGAGTGCGGCAGAGTTGCGCCGCGCGGGCTTTGGCCCGACGCCGCAGTTCGAAGCGATCATCGCCGACGACCACGGCAAACCCGTGGGCCTTGCGATGTTCCAAACCCATTACACGATCTGGGACGGCTCATCGTCGCTGCAGATCACCGACCTCTTCGTCGATGAAGGCGCTAGAGGTACCGGCGTTGGCTTCCGCCTGGTGCAAGAAGTCGCCCGCACCGCGCGCGAGCGCGATTGCACCAGCCTGCAGCTGAACATGGTGCACGCGAACTCGTCGCGCATCTCGCTCGACCGCATCGGCTTTGTCCATCAGGACGATCTGCTGCACTACCGCCTCGACGCGGCCGCG
>JANLXP010000297.1:0-8910 GCA_031365165.1 Alphaproteobacteria bacterium | reverse complement strand
GGGTGTCAGCATCGCGCCGGGCCTCATCGGTGTCATTGCGACCGCCACACTCGGCGCAGTCGCACTGCTCGCCCTGTTTTGCGGCGGCCGCGACCATCGAGGAAATAAGGATCAGCAAAAGGAAGGTCGCTGCCCAAATGAGGTTGGCCATTGTGTGTCCCCTAAAAGCGCGCGACGCGAAACAGGGCGAGCAGTGCGACTGCGCCGAGTGTGGCGGTCGCAATGACACCGACGAGGCCCGGCGCGATGCTGACACCCAACGCCGTGAGGATCGCTCCGCCGACGAACGCGCCGACGATGCCGATGACGATGTCGCCAACGAGACCGAAACCTCCGCCCTTAACGATGATGCCAGCAAGCAATCCGGCGACCGCGCCGATGATCAACCAGATGATTATGTATTCGGCGGACATGGAGTTCTCCTGAGCGCGCTCGCCCGTCGCGAGACGCCGCCCGTTGAAAGAATGAAAGACTGAAGTGGTGCCGGATCGGCGTGACGCGGGTTACGGCCGGTGACGCATCAGCACGGCTTCGTTGGAGGTAACGGCTGGATCGGGCAGTTGGTTGCGAGGGGCCTGCTGCTCGCGGCAGCCGCGATCGGCGCAAACGCGCCGTTTGTCTGTGGTGCGAATGCACCATGTGCGAATAAAGCCGGATTTCAACCGCGACCGTGTTTTGGCGACGATGCCGCGGCACCGATTGCGCCGCCGACGCAACCTTTCGCCTACCCATCCGTTGTGTCGTTACGAGCCACTCCCGGTTCGGCTCTCTCCGCTCACGATCTGTGCAACGCGAACCGCGCGTGCGCGGACGCGCGTGACAGTTTCCAAAGGACATATCGAACATGACACTTGCCCGACGCACATTGATGGCGACCGCTTTTGCGACCGCCGCCGCCCTTTCGCTCGCCGGCGTCTCCGCCTCGCAAGCAGCGACCGCCGAAGACCTGAATCGCGACGGCGCCCAGGCGGTTCAAAACCTCACGAAATCGAACAAGACGGCAGCCGACATGGCGCACAACGCCCGCGCCATTCTCGTCTTCCCCAATATCGTCAAAGCCGGCCTCATCTTCGGCGGCGCTTACGGCGAAGGCACGTTGTCGAAGAACGGCCACGTCGTCGACTACTACAACTCCGTCACCGGTTCGTGGGGTCTTCAGGCCGGCGCGCAGTCTTACGGCTACGTCGTCTTCCTGATGAACAACAAGGCGGTCGAGTATGTCGAGAAGACCGCAGGCTGGGAAATCGGCGTCGGCCCGACGGTTGTCGTCGTCGACGAAGGCATGGCCAAGAACCTCTCGACCAGCACGCTGAAGGACGACGCTTATGCGTTCATCTTCAATCAGCAGGGCTTGATGGCGGGCGTCAGCATTGAAGGCACGAAGATTTCGCGCATCAATCGCGACAAAGACAAGCACGTCGAACGCTAAAGCTCAATTTCCCGCAGGCCGCACCGCGGTCTGCGGGACCAAGCGTTTCAGCCACACGGTCGAAGTCAATAGCCGCGAAACTGGCTGTCATAGACCGCGCGAATATGTGCGAGCCGTTCGCTTAAGCGCGTGACCTCGTTCGCAAGGTCAAGGCGTTGCGCTTCGTCGATTGCCTTTTGAAAATAGAGGCACGCGTCCTCATAGCAAGCCCTTGACGAACTCAGCGGCGGCGTGTCGTACATCGCGCTGTAAGCCTGTTCCGCCAACTGCTCAAGACGCGCGATTTCGGGCACGGTAGGTGTCGCAACGCTCTTCGGCGCGGCGCGCGGACCCAGTGGACAGCAACGGATCTACTGCAGCGTCAGACCGTCGTGTTCGAGCTCAACGAGCACGATCGAGACTTGGTTGGCGTTGACGTTGAGATTGGGTGCACTCGGAGGCCGGCATCAGCTCTTTCGGAACCCTCGGCCGCGCCGCGGATGCGCGAGCGCCCAATCCTCCATCGCCGAGAGCACGGGTTCGAGAGAGCGGCCGAGCGCGGAGAGGCGGTATTCGACGCGCGGCGGAATCTCACCGAAATCGCGGCGGATGACGAGCCCGTCCGCTTCCATCTCGCGCAGCTGCTTGGCGAGCGTTCGATGCGTGATGCCGCCAAGATCGCGTTGAAGCTGATTAAATCGCCGTTCCCCTGTCAGGAGCCAGTGGATCACCATCGGCTTCCATCGACCGGCGAGGAGTTCGAGCGTAAGCTCCGCGGGACAGCCTTGTTCTTTGGCCATTGCAGTATCCTGGAGGACCGTACTTGTCCGGGGATCATATGGGCTTCATGTACTGCGTCAGCAAGATTTGAAGTCAACGAAACGGGCGGCGGCGTCCGCGCTTGCGAGGTTCACCATGAAGAAGATCGCGGAACTCCACCGTTCGAATGAATCGCATTGGGTCGGCGACGGCTTTCCCGTGCGAACGCTCTTTTCCTACGGCGCCGATCCTAAGGCGGTGAGCCCGTTCCTGCTCTTCGACTATGCGGGCCCGCGCGTGTTCGAGCCGTCGATGAAGCCGCGCGGCGTCGGCCGCCATCCCCATCGCGGCTTTGAAACCGTGACGATCGTCTATGACGGGGAAGTTTCACACAAAGATTCAACGGGCGGCGGCGGGACGATCCGGCCCGGCGACGTGCAATGGATGACTGCCGCGGGCGGCATCCTCCACGAGGAGTTTCACTCCAAAGGCTTCACCAAATCGGGCGGGCCGTTCCGTATGGTGCAGCTCTGGGTCAATCTTCCCGCCAAGGATAAGATGTCGCCGCCGCGCTATCAGGCGATCGAAAGCGCGGAAATTCCCGTCATCGACTTCGAGGGCGGCAAAGCGCGCGTCATTGCAGGGGAATTCCGCGGCGCCAAAGGACCGGCGCGGACGTTCACGCCCGTCAACCTGTGGGACATACGGCTCGAACGTGACGCCGAAGTGCGGCTCGATCTGCCGGAAGACCATAACGCGATGATCGCGGTCTTAGGCGGACGCGCCGAGATCAACGGTGAAATCGCGGGCGAGGCGGAAATCGTGCGCCTCGCGCGCGAGGGAAAGGAAGTCGTCCTTCGCGCATCCTCCGACGCCCTTATCCTCGTCCTCACCGGCGCGCCGATCGACGAGCCGGTCGCCGGTTATGGCCCTTTCGTCATGAATACGAGGCGCGAGATCGAACAGGCTATCGAGGATTTCAACAGCGGACGGTTCGGCGGCGCCGCCGCCGCGCAAGCGACCGGAGAATTAGATGACCGCCATTGAGCTCATAATCGAAAAGCGCACGCGCGATCTCGGCGGCGGCTTCGAGGTCGGACGCGTGCTCCCGTTCGCCAAGCGGCGTATGGTCGGACCGTTCGTCTTTTTCGATCATATGGGCCCGCTCGATCTCGCGCCCGGCATCCCGCGCGCGCTCGACGTCCGGCCGCATCCGCATATCGGCCTCTCGACGGTCACCTATCTCTTCGACGGGGCGATGACGCATCGCGACAGCCTCGGCTTTCATCAGGAGATCCGCCCGGGCGAAGTGAACTGGATGGTCGCCGGTAAAGGCATCACACACAGCGAGCGGCTCGAATATGCGAGAGCGCATGGCGCGCACATGCACGGCATCCAGGCCTGGGTTGCGCTCCCCGACGGCGCGGAGGAGATCGAGCCTTCGTTCCGCCATCATGAGGGCGACGATCTCCCGGCGTGGCAGGAAGCGGGCGTAGACGGACGATTGATCGCGGGCGAAACGGAAGGGATGCGCGCCAAAGCCGCTACCCATTCGCCCATGGTTTACATGCATTGGGAGATGGAGCCGGGCGCAAGCCGCCGCCTTGCCGCCGAATACAGCGAGCGCGCGATTTATGTCGCGCGCGGGGCAGCGGAGATCGGCGGGCAAGCCCTCGCGGCCGGTCAGATGGCGGTGCTGTTGCCCGGCGCCGATGTGCGGGTCGCGGCAACGCAGGGTTCGACGATCATGGCCCTCGGTGGCGAGCCAATCGGCGAGCGCTTTCTGTTCTGGAATTTCGTGTCGTCATCGAAGGCGCGGCTTGAACAGGCGAAGGAGGACTGGCGGCAGGGCCGCATGAAACTTCCCGCCGGCGACGACCAGGAGTTCACGCCGCTGCCGGACTGAAAATCGCGAGAACTAGAATTAGAGGGACTAAATTAAAGGGACGCTATACTTATCTCAGCAGCTGCCGACAGAGTGGCGGTGCGGATGAAATAGGTATAGCGTCCCTTTAATTCCCCTTTGCATGTAGGAACTGCCGAATCGATTGAAGCTGTTCGGTGTTTCGGGAGCGGCGGTAAAGTGCGGTGAGTCGCCGCAGACAATAAGTCAAATTGATTTTCCCATGTTTTGGTGTAGATTGCCGGGCGGTTGTCTTTTTAGGCAATTGCGCAGGCGCGTCCGAAAGGCAGGCGAGCAGGTTCACAACGGATTTGGAACTGATGGTCCGCAAACGCCTACCTAACGCCAACCTAACGGATTCCAAACGGATTAAGCCGCGGAAATCAGCCGTGCTAACGCATCTAACGGATTCGATTTTGCGTTTTTGGTTTTGCAGACGGGTCGCAGACGCTTTGCAAACGGATTGCAGACGGATGAAAGCGCAGAAATCAGCCGTGCAGACGCATCAGACGGATTCGATTTTCACTGAATCGGGTTTCGCGGGTTACGGCGCGGCCGGTTTGTTGAAGCGGACGCGGCTCAACACCTTCGACTTCGCGGGGTCGATGACCAGGATTTCGTCGGCGGCGGTGCCGGTCACACGGACGATCAGGAGGCCCCCTTCGATGCGGGTGTCGGCGATCGCTTGGCCGGCGGCGAGATCCAGATTCAGCTCCGGCACTTCGCCGGGTTTGAAGGCTGCAGTCGTGGTTTGCTCCGGCGCGCCGCCGAAGCCCTTCTTGACCGCCATGCCGATCATAGCGGCCACGACCAGCAAAATCGCGATGCCGAGGCCGATCACCAGCATCCACAAGCCGCGGTTGGCGGGTGGCGGGGCTTCGGGTACGACATCGGCCATGACAACTTCCTCTGAGGCCGACCGTCGTACACTGACGATTGACGCCAGCCAAGCGGGCCAGCGGCTGGATCGCGTGCTCGCGGCCGCATGGCCCGATTTGTCGCGTTCACGGCTGAAACAGTTAATCGAGGCCGGCGCGGTAACCGCGGGCGAGCGCGTGCTCGACGATGCGTCGGCGAAGGTGAAGGCGGGGGCTTCGCTTCAGCTTCTCGTTCCCGCCGCGGTCGCCGTTGAGGTCGAGGGGCAAGCGATCCCGCTCAACATCGTGTTTGAGGATCAGCATCTGATCGTGATCGACAAGCAGGCGGGCTTGGTCGTGCATCCGGCGGCCGGCAATCGCGACGGCACGCTGGTCAACGCGCTGATCGCGCATTGCGGCGACAGTTTGCGCGGCATTGGCGGCGAGCTTCGCCCGGGCATTGTGCACCGGATCGACAAGGACACGACGGGCCTCATGGTCGCTGCGAAAACCGAGAAGGCGCACACGTCGCTTGGCAAGCAGTTCGCGGCGCATGCGATCGAGCGCGTCTATAAGGCGCTGGTTTGGGGCGTGCCGCGCGAGCGCGCAGGGACGATCAACGCGCCGCTCGGGCGCTCGCCGTTGAACCGCCAGAAAATGGCGGTGCTTCGGATCGGCGGGAAAGAAGCGCGCACGCACTACACGGTGCTCGAGACGTTTGGTTCGACGGCGGCACTTGTGGAATGCAGGTTGGAGACGGGGCGCACGCACCAGGTGCGGGTTCACATGGCGCATATCGGCCATCCGCTGATCGGCGATCCCGTCTACGGGCGGCCGCGTTCGGTGCCCGGATTAGAGTTCAAGTTGAAGCGGCAGGCGCTGCACGCGGCGGTTCTTGGGTTCCAACATCCGGCCACGCACAAAACCGTGCGTTTCGAGAGTGTGTTGCCGGAAGATTTCACTGAAACTTATCTTGCGTTCAAAGGGTTAGCGGCGAAGGGTGGGGGGTCTTAAAATGGCCCCGTTCGATACATACATAGGTCCGCTCTTGCCCACGCTATTTGGTGGGCTTGTGGTCGGGGATCGGTTTCGGGGCAAAGCGCACGGGGCCGAACGTTACTGCATAAGGGGTTAGATATGGCCGCTGGCTATCTGATGCTTTCGCCGGAAGGCGGGCTCTCTCGGTATTTGAGCGAGATTCGGAATTTTCCGATGCTCCAGCCGGAAGAGGAATACATGCTCGCCAAGCGCTGGCGCGAGCACGAGGATTCCGAAGCCGCGCACAAGCTGGTCACCAGCCATTTGCGGCTCGTCGCCAAGATCGCGATGGGGTATCGCGGCTACGGCCTGCCGGTGAACGAGATCGTCTCGGAAGGCAACGTGGGCCTCATGCAGGCGGTGAAGCGGTTCGAGCCCGACAAGGGCTTTCGGCTTGCGACGTACGCCATGTGGTGGATCCGGGCTTCGATCCAGGAATACATCCTGCGTTCGTGGAGCTTGGTGAAAATCGGCACGACGGCTGCGCAGAAGAAGCTGTTCTTCAATTTGCGCAAGGCGAAGAACTCGATCAAGGCGATCGAGGACGGCGACCTGCACCCTGAGAATGTGAAGCTGATCGCGACCAAGCTTGGCGTCACGGAAGAAGAAGTGATTTCGATGAACCGCCGGTTGGCGGCGCCCGATAACTCGCTGAACGCGCCCTTGCGTGCGGACTCGGAAGGCGAGTGGCAGGACTTTCTCGTGGACGAGACGCCGAACCAGGAGACAATCCTCGCCAACCAGGAAGAGAAAGACGATCGCAGCGAGCTGCTCGCGGAAGGCATGAAGGCGTTGAATGAGCGCGAGCGGCATATCTTGACCGAGCGGCGCTTGAAGGAAGACCCCGCGACGCTCGAAGATCTGTCGAAGGAATACGACATCTCGCGCGAACGGGTGCGCCAGATCGAGGTGCGTGCGTTCGACAAGCTGCAACGTGCGATCCGCGAGGCGGCAAAAGCGAAGCGCACCGGCGGTGGTCAGGCTGAGAAGATGGCGTCGCTGCCCGCGCGCTAAGCAGCGAACGGGTCTTTGACGAGGATCGTGTCTTCGCGCTCGGGGCTTGTTGAGAGGACCGCGACGGGGGCGCCGATCAGCTCTTCCACGCGGCGCACGTACTTGATCGCGGCGGCCGGGAGTTGGGCCCAGCTTCGGGCGCCGGCGGTGGAGTCGCTCCAGCCCTCCATCGTCTCATAGACGGGCTTGCAGCGGGCTTGGGCGTTCGCTGCAGCGGGCAAGTGGTCGATGCGCTTGCCGTCGAGATCGTAGGCGACGGCGACTTTGATTTCCTTCAGGCCGTCGAGGACGTCGAGCTTGGTGAAGGCGATGCCGTCGATGCCGCCGGTGATGACGGTCTGGCGCACGAGCACGGCGTCGAACCAGCCGCAGCGGCGCTTGCGGCCGGTGACGGTGCCGAACTCGTGGCCGCGTTCGCCGAGGCGGGCTCCTATCTCGTCGGTGAGCTCTGCCGGGAAGGGGCCTTCGCCGACGCGGGTCGTGTAGGCCTTGGCGATGCCCAGCACGTAGCCGATCGCGCGCGGGCCGATGCCGCAACCGGCGGCGGCTTGGCCGGCCACCGTGTTCGAGGAGGTGACGTACGGATACGTGCCGTGGTCGACGTCGAGCAGTGCGCCTTGGGCTCCTTCGAAGAGGATGCGGTCGCCGCGGATGCGGGACTCGTGCAGGTGCTTCCAAACGGGCGCGAGGAACGGGACGATCTTGGGCGCGATCTCCTTCAGCTTGGCGACGAGTTCGTTCGCGTCGACTTCGCTGTGGCCCAGGCCTCTACGGAGCGCGTTGTGGTGTGCGAGGAGGTTTTCGACTTTGGCTTTCAGGGTTGCTGGATCGGCGAGGTCGATGGCGCGCAGTGCCCGTCTTCCGACTTTGTCTTCGTAGGCGGGTCCGATGCCGCGCTTTGTGGTGCCGATTTTCGTGCCGGAATTCGAGGTCTCGCGGATAGTGTCGAGTTCGCCGTGCAGTGGCAGGATCAGCGGCGCGTTTTCGGCGACCATGAGGTTCGTCTTGTCGATCGTCAGGCCTTGGCCCCTCATACGCTCGATCTCGGCGATCAAGGCCCAGGGGTCGACGACGACGCCGTTGCCGATGACGGAGCGCTTGTTCTGGCGCGCGATGCCGGAGGGGAGCAGCGAGAACTTGTACGTCTTGCCGTCGATGACGAGCGTGTGGCCCGCGTTGTGGCCGCCTTGGAAGCGCACCACGACGTCGGCGCGCTCGCTCAGCCAGTCGACGATCTTGCCTTTGCCTTCATCGCCCCACTGGGCGCCGATCACCGCAACGCCTGCCATCAGAACACCAGTGCTTTGGCTTGTTTCACGACCGGAATCTTACGCAGTTCGGCGAGCACTTCTTCGGGCACCGCGCCGTCGACTTCGATGAGCGCGATGGCGTCGCCGCCAGCGGCCGTGCGGCCGAGGTTGAAGGAGGCGATGTTGACCTTCGCGTCACCGAGAAGCGTGCCGAGCTTGCCGATGAAGCCCGGTTTGTCTTCGTTCGTGACGTAGAGCATGTGGGGCGTGAAGTGCGATTCCATGTCGATGCCCTTCACCTGGATGAGGCGCGGCACGCCGTTCGAGAAGACGGTGCCCGCGACGTCGCGGGTTTGGCGTTCGGTGATGACCTTGATCATCATATAGCCTTCGTAGGCGCCATGCTGCGTGCGGCGCACTTCGGAGACTTGGATGCCGCGCTCTTTCGCCACGATCGGGGCGTTGACCATGTTGACGTCGGAGAGTGCCGGTTTGAGCAGACCTGCGAGCGCTGCTTGCGTGAGCGCGCGGGTGTTCAGTTCGGCGGCGTGGCCTTCGAACACGAGTTCGACGGACTTGATCGCGGTTTCGGTGAGTACGTCCATGTCTATCTCGGACCCTCCATCCGCGCGTGCTGCTATCGCGTCGGCGACGATGTGGCGGAAGCGTTTCCAGAAGCCA
>JANLXP010000290.1:0-6004 GCA_031365165.1 Alphaproteobacteria bacterium | reverse complement strand
GACGATGTAGTCGTTCTCGCACGGTTGCTCCGGCGCAAGGCGGAAGCGGGCGAGCGCCTGTTCAAGCGTTGGGTAAACTCGGTGTGGGCGCAGTTCGCGATGCGGCGGGCCTCCAGGACGATCCGGCGGATTCACCGGCGAATCCACAATCACGGTGCCCGCAAGCTTGTCGCCGTAAAGCGCGCCGGTCAGCATTGTGACGAAACCGCCGAACGAGTGCGCGACGATGACGGGCGGCTCTTCGTGATCGAACATGCCGGCGGCTTTGGCAACGGCGAGTTCTTCCTCGACGAAGAGTTCCATCGAGTAGTGCGGACGGTGCGCGGAGTCGCCCATGCCGGAAAGGTCGAGCGCGGCGACGTTGTAGTCGGACGCGAGGAACGGGGCGATGAAGCTCCACCATTCCGCGTGCGCCGCGTTGCCGTGCACGAGCAGTAGGCCCGGACGATTGCGCTGGCCCCAACGCAGATAGCGGATGCGGGCACCGGCGGCCTCGACGTACGCGACCTCAGGCGCGACCGCGACGGCTTGTTCGAACCACGCGGGGCCTTTGACGCGTTCGCCGTGGTAGCGGGCGAGCGGGGCTGTGCTTTGATCCGCCGACATCAAGGTTTGCGCCTTGGTGGGCGGGTGCCGAGGGCTTTAAAGATGCCGGTCGCGGTCATGACCGTGCGCTCGCCGCACCAGATGCGGCCGGTCACAGTGTAGATGTCGCTATCGTGGCCAGCGATGGTGCCGGTGCCTTCGACCCAGTCGCCGATTTGGGCCGCGTCGACGAAGTCGGTCACCATGCGCACCGTCACCCAGTAGCGATTGGCGTGCAGCGTGATCGCGTGGCCCAAGGCCATATCCGCGAAGGCCATCAGCATACCGCCGTGGCAGTTCTTCATGCCGTTCGTGTGTGCCTCGGAGACCAAGAAAGCGCGGATGTACGTCTTGTCCGGGTTCACTTGCTCGTACATCGGGCCGATCTGGCGGCCGAAGCCTTGGAACCAGTTCATGCGCGCGAAGCCTTCGGGAATCTCGGGCGCGTATTCTTCGAGGAGGTCGTCGGTCATGTGGTGAGTTTAGCGAGGTCGCTTGTGCCACGCCTAGTGCGAATGGCGGACGTGTTTCGTAGCGTCGCCTACGTCGGAAGCGGAACGCCCACAGCTTCGAACGCGGCCTTCTGGCGCTTAGCGACGGTCGTCAGCGTGAAGTTCTCGATCTCTTCGTTGAAGAGTCTGTAGAAATTCAGCTCTGCTTGGAGGTGCAGGAATACGGCGCCAAGTCCAATGGCAGCGCGGTCCATGAAGACGAATTCGCGCGGCGGCTTGACGGGGCCGAGTTGGCTGAGCCGCTTGTGCACCTCGAACGCTTCCTTGCGGCCGTAGGCACCGGGTTCGACACCGTCGGCTACTGTGCGCACGCGATTGTCGAGCAGCGGTGCGTAAATGAACTTGGCCCAGATGTTCAGCGTTTCGATGACTTCTTTCTTTAGGCCCGCGAAGCCCCAGGTCTCGTAGGCATGGACGGCGAGCTCGGGCTTACCCTGTTCCAGCGCGCGGTAGAGATCGATGACGCCACCGACGAATTTCGGTTTGAAGGTGCGGATGCAGCCGTAGTCGAGCAGGTTGAGATCCATATTCTCGCGGATCGTGTAGTTGCCGAGATGCGGGTCGCCATGGATAGCGCCGTAGTGGCTGAACGGATGCCACCAGGCGCGGAACAGCGAGAGCGCGATTTTGTTGCGATCGGCGAGTGCATGCTGTTTGAAGTCGAGGATTGGGCTCCCCTCCTCCCAGCTCATGGTGAGCAAGCGGCCGGTCGACAGTTCCGGCACGACATTGGGAACGTGGATCGTGGCGATGTCTTTCAACATCGCGCGATAGAGGTCCATGTGCGCGGCTTCGCGTTTGTAGTCGAGTTCTTCGCGCAGGCGCGCGCCCACTTCCTCGGCGATCTCCGACGGGTCGATCGCGCGGTCCATACGACGGTAGAGCGCGAAGATGAGCCTGAGCTGCGCGAGGTCGGCTTCGACGGCGGAGGCCATGTCGGGATACTGAAGCTTGCACGCGAGCTTGCGGCCATTCTTGGCGGTCGCACGGTGCACTTGGCCGAGGGATGCGGCAGCGGCCGCTTCGCGCTCGAACGATTTGAACCTTTGCTCCCAGGCGGGACCCAGTTCGGCTTGCATGCGGCGGCGCACGAACGGCCAGCCCATCGGCGGGGCTTGCGTTTGGAGCGTCGCCAGTTCGGCCGCGAAGTCGGCCGGGATGACGTCGGGCACGGTCGAGAGCATTTGGGCGACCTTCATCAGGGGACCCTTGAGGTTCCCTAGGGCCGCCTTCAGATCGCTCGCTTCGCTCTTGTTGTTGCGCTCAAGGCCCAGCATCCGGGAGCCGGCCATGCGGGCTGCCGCACCTCCCACCGCGCTCGTCACGTCGGCGTAGCGCTTTAAGCGGCGGCCGAGCGTGTTCTTTTCATCCGTCATGGTTGCCCTGTTTGGCACGCGGCGCGGGCTTCGTCGAAACTGATTGCCGCGGCATCGACGCGGGCCTGGGCCGTTGCGCAGGCGCAGGTCTGGCCACCCAGAGTCGGGGCGATTTCCTCGCCGTTCAGGGCGGCTTGGCCGACGGCCGAGAGACGAGTTGCCTTGTCCCAGTTGCGGCCGGTTCGGACCGCGATCTTCGCTTGGAGCTGGTATTCGCGGGCAAGGCACGCGCGCCAGGTGTCGCCGGTGATTTGTTCTTTGAGGAAAGGGCCGGTTTCGAAGGTCTGGCAGGCGGCTAAAGCGCCGAAAAAACCCCAGAAACAGCAGCGGCGTACAAGATCCCCCAGATCCTGCACGCCGCGCTTCACCCCCTCGATGCGTTTTCCGGTATCCCCATTCGCTCGCTCATTTAGCAGAGCAACCCCCGCGAGCCGGACATCAGAAAAGCGAGTTAAACTTTTCATTAAGCCCTGCCACTTGCAAGACGTTGTGGCCCCATAAGCTCTGATTCGAGACGGAGTGTAGCGCTGCGACAACAGCGACCGAGCGAGCACCCCAAATCCGGCGAAATCGACCCAAGCTGAGACACCTTAAACGTCACCTTTACCCCACGTGAGCCATGGTTGGTCCCAAGATAAACCAAAAAATGGTGGGGCCTTAAAATGGCGCATACGACGCTTATTGTTGACGACGATCCGACGCAACGCCGCCTGATGCAGGCGCAAGCGGAGCGGTGCGGGTTTCAGGTTCTGTTGGCATCGTCGGGCCAAGAGGCGCTCGACGTTCTGCATGGTCCCAAAGGGGCCAATGTGAGCCTCGTCCTGCTCGACCTGGTGATGCCGGGTTTGGACGGTCTTGGCGTGCTGCAGCAGCTGCGGCCGACGCATCCCACGCTGCCCGTGATCGTGCTCACCGCGCAGGGCGGGATCGACACGGCGGTCGGTGCGATGCGGGCCGGGGCGGACGACTTTCTGGTGAAGCCAGCGTCTCCGGAGCGCATTCAGGTTTCGATGCAGAACGCGCTGAAGCTGAAGGCGCTGACCGGCGAAGTGCAGCGGCTGAAGAAGGTCAATGACGGCCGCTTGAGCTTTGGCGACCTGATTGCCGAGAGCCCGTCGATGCGCGTCGTGTTGCGCATGGCCGAGCGCGCGGCGCAGTCGAACATTCCGATCCTGATCGAGGGCGAAAGCGGCGTCGGCAAAGAGGTCGTTGCGCGCGCCATTCAGGGCGGGTCCGACCGCTCCGGCAAGCCGTTCGTCGCGGTAAACTGCGGCGCCATTCCCGACACGCTGATCGAGAGCATTCTGTTCGGGCACGAGAAGGGTTCGTTCACCGGCGCAAACGACAAGCATATGGGCAAGTTCCAAGAGGCGAGCGGCGGCACGCTGTTCCTGGACGAGATCGGCGAGCTTCGGCTCGACATGCAAGTGAAGCTGCTGCGCGCCATTCAAGAGGGCGAAGTGGACCCGGTCGGTGCGAAGCGGCCGGTGAAGGTCGACATCCGCCTTATCTCGGCGACGAACCGCAATCTTCAGCAGCAGGTGCAAGAGGGCAAGTTCCGCGAGGATCTGTTCTATCGCTTGAACGTGTTCCCGATCGCCCTGCCGCCGCTTCGCGAACGGCGCGAGGATATTCCGGGCTTGGTCGCGCATTTCATCCGCCGCTTTGCTATTGAGGAAAACAAGAAGCTGGTCGGCATCGAGCCGGCGGCGCTTGAGATGCTCACAAGCTTCAACTGGCCGGGCAATATCCGCCAGCTTGAGAATACCGTGTTCCGCGCGGTTGTTCTGTGCGACGGCGATTGCTTGCGGGCGGGTGACTTTCCGCAGGTGGCGAGCCAACTCGGCATTGCCGTCCGTTCGAACCATTTCGACGATGACGTCGAGGTGCCTCGCCCACGCTACGTGCCGATCGCCGCTCCGCCGCACGCCCCTGCTTTGGAAGCCGGTGCGGGCAACCGGGAAGGCCTGAATGTCGTCGGCGTCGACGGGCACTTGCGCAAGCTGGAAGAGATCGAGTTCGAACTGATCCGCTTTGCGATCGAGAAATACGAAGGGCACATGTCGGAAGTCGCGCGGCGGCTCGGCATCGGCCGCTCTACGCTCTATCGCAAGCTGCGCGAGATGGGCATCGACGAGCCGCGCGCGGGCGCCGCATAAGCGGCGGCGGGCGCCTGCCCGCCTCCGTTGGTTGCGACAAGCGAATACGCCGGAACAGTGCCCCTCAATCCTTCGGGGCGAGCAGCAGGTACATAACCGGCGTCACGAGGCGGGAGAGGAACGTCGAGGAGACGAGGCCGCCTATGATGACGATGGCGAGCGGCGAATAAAGCCCTGAGGATTCGACGGCGAGCGGGAACAAGCCGCCGATTGCGGTGGCGCTGGTGAGTAGCACGGGCAGGAAGCGGATCTCGCCGGCGCGTTCGATCGCTTCCATCAAGGGCACGCCTTCGCTGCGCAGCTGTTCGGTGAAGTCGACGAGTAGGATCGAGTTCTTGATCTCGATCCCGATCAACGCGATGAAACCGATGACCGCGGTGAAGGCGAGCGGATAGCCCGCGACCCATAGGCCCACGAGACCGCCGATGATACCGAGCGGGATGACGCCTGCCACGACGGCCGAAGTCTTGAACGAGCGGAACTCCAGGATCAGAACGGCCATAATGCCGAACAGCGCGAGCAGGACCGCGTTGCCGAGGCTGCCGAATGAGCGCGCTTGCGCCTCTGCCTGGCCGCCCGCCGACAAGCGATAGCCGGGAGGCAATGGAAGCGTGCGCAGCTTCGTCAACGCTTCTTCGGTCACGCGCGAGGTGAGGTAGCCGTTTTCGGTGCGGCCGGTGATCGTGACCGTGCGCTCGCGCTGGAAGCGGTCAATACGTGCGGGCTCGCTTTGCAAAGTCGGATGCGCAATCAGGCTGAGCGGCACGCCCGGGCCTTGCGTCACCGGCACGTAGATTTCATCCAGCGCGGTCAGTTCGTGCCGTCCAGCGAACGGCAGGCGGAGCACGATGTCGAACTCGTCGCCGTCGGACTGACGGTAGCGGCCCACGATGTCACCCGCGAGCGCTATGCGCACGGTTTGATCGACGACGCCCGCTGGGATGCCGAGCGCTGCCGCCTTCGACGTGTCGAGGCCGAGGTTCAGGTCCGTGCGTTCCAATTGGAGCGGGTTCACCACGTCGCGCGCGCCAGGGACGGATTCGATGAGCGCCGTCGCGCGGGCAGCAAGGTCCTTCAGCGTGCCCATCTCTTTGCCCGAAATGCGGACCGCGATCGGTGCTTCGAGCGGCGGGCCGTTTTCGAACACGACAATGATGATTTGCGCGCCTGGTATCTTCGTGAATTCGGCGCGCCAGGCGTCGAGCAATTTCGGCGTGTCGCGCGTGCTCCATTCCTTCAAGCCGACGAAGACCGACGCGTGGTTTGCTTTCTCCTGCTCCGGGCGGACGTTGTAGAATATCTGCGGGTTGCCGTGGCCGAGGTTCGACATGTACCAGTCGACGGCGGTCGATTTCGCAAGGATGGTCTCGAC
>JANLXP010000316.1:0-7891 GCA_031365165.1 Alphaproteobacteria bacterium | reverse complement strand
GTCACACGTAGCGCCCATCACACGCGTTCGCGCAGTTTTCGCGGAATCCGGCGGCAGACACGATGCGCACGCGCGGTTGTGATCAGCGCCACTTCAACCTTGGCCTGGCCTGGCGCACTTAACAGTCGTGTTTAACGGGATGTTGAGGCGGCCACCGAAAAGGAGCCAGCGCTCAGCCCTCAAGGGGAGAGACGACAATGTTGATGCAGAACTTCGAAGATTGGCTGATCGGTGCGGCGTCGGTTGCGGCGGTTGCTATTACGGTCGGTGCGCATGTTTTGTCCCAGCCGCTTGCCGGCACCGCGATTGCGGCGGAACGCATCCAGCCGGCCTACACGATTACGGTCACCGGCAAACGGTTGCCCGCGATCTGCAAGACGGACGCCGGTTTGACGGCGGAAGTCTGCCAGCACCGTGGCGAGACGCGGGTCGAGGTTCGGGCGCGCTAAACGCCCCCTACCCCGGCACTTTCCAGGCCCACGCTACGCAACGCGGCGCGTGGGCAGACGGGACGCCAAAATCTTATCAATCCGGCGTCCGTCCAAATCGACGATCTCAAATCGCCACCCGTGGGTTTCGAGCGTTTCGCCGACATGCGGAATGCGGCCCAGCAGATCGAGAATGAAGCCCGCGACCGTGTGGAAATTACGGCTTGCTGGTAGGCGAAGCCCCAGCAGCTCTTCCAGTTCGTCGGCCGGCGTTGCGCCGCCTATGAGCCATGAGCCGTCGGGCCGTTGCACGGCTTTGGGTTCGTTCTCATCGTCATTGGCGCGGAACGACCCTGCGATCGTCGCCAGAAGATCGGCCGGCGTGACCAGCCCTTGAAAACTTCCGTACTCGTCGTGGATGAGCGCCATGGGGACTTCGGCGGAGCGCAGTTGCTCCAGCACTTCAAGCGCGTCGCCCGTTTCCGGGATTACGGGCGCGCGGTGAATGTGGCGCCGGATGTCGAGCGGGTGACCGGCCAGCGCATCTGCAAGCAACTGGCGCACTTGGACGACGCCGATGACGGCGTCGATCGACCCTTCCCCGGCGGGAAGACGGGAGTGTGCGGTGTTGCGAAGGCCTTCCGTGATTTCTTCGATGCTGAGCGCGAGGTTGATCCACTCGACGTCCGTTCTGGGGGTCATCACGCCGGTCACAGGGCGCGAGCCTAGGCGCAAGACGCCGGAGATCATTTTCTTTTCGCTCTCCTCGATCGCGCCGGAGAGCTCGGCCTCGGCGATCAGCGACTTCACGTCTTCTGCAGACACTGCGTCGTCCGACTTCGGCTTTAGTCCAAGGACTGCGAACACGGTGTGGGTCGTGCCCTGCAGCAGCCACACGAACGGCCAGGCGGCGCGTGCGAGGAACGCCATGAGCGGTGCCGTTTGGCAGGCAATTTTTTCCGGTTGAACCAGCGCCAGTTGTTTCGGGATCAATTCGCCGAACACGATCGATAGGAACGTCACGGCGGTGATGACGATACCAAAGCCCGCAGATTCCGCGACGAGTTCGCTCAAGCCCTGCGTCAGAAACCAGGCCGTGAGGCGCTCGCCGATGGTGGCACCGGAGAATGCGCCCGCCATCACGCCAATCAGCGTGATCCCAATTTGAACGGTTGAGAGAAATCGCCCCGGCTCGTCTGCCAAGGCCAGCGCGCGGCGAGCGCCCCAGGTTTCCTGGTCGGCAAGGGCGCGCAGGCGGGCGCGCTTGGCGGAAACGACGGCGAGTTCGGACATCGCGAACAAGCCGTTCAGCGAGATCAGCGCCAAGACAATGAGAATTTCGACCACGGATTTCCTCGATAGAGTGCGGGGTTAGAATAGCGACGAAGCAGCGCAAATCACAGGAGATGCTGCGCACGCTATGCTAAGGTGCAGGTCAATCCCGCGAGGCCGCTTTGGATATCCACTACGCGATCGGCGATGTGCATGGGCGCGACGATATGCTCGCGATGATGCTCGGGCGGATCGAGGCTTGGCATCGCTGGCGGCATGAGGGTGCGAAGGGCGTTATCGTCTTCGTCGGCGATTATATCGACCGCGGCATGAAGAGCGTGGAGGTGATCGACCGCGTCATGAAGGGGATTCCTGGATTCACGACCGTTTGTTTGAAGGGCAATCACGAGCAGCTGATGCTCGATTGTCTGGACACGGACGACCGCGAGGTCTGGATGCATTGGCTCGACAATGGCGGCGCGGAGACGATGGCGTCCTTGGGTCTCCAGCATCACGATGCGTGCGATCCGGTGGCGCTGGCTAAGGCGTTGGGTTCGCGACGGATTCAGTGGCTGGAGCAATTGCCGCTGACCTATGAGGCGGGGCCTTATCTCTTCGTGCATGCCGGCATCGTGCCCGGGCGGCCGCTTGCCGAACAGAAGCCCAAGGATCTGATTTGGATCCGCGACCACTTTCTCGACAGCGACGTCGATCACGGCTTCATCGTCGTGCACGGCCATACGCCCAGCGAAGTGCCTGAGTGGAAGGCAAACCGCATCAACGTCGATACGGGCGTGGTGATGTTCGGGCAGTTGACCGCGGTGGTGTTGGGTGCGCCCGACAGTCCGCGGTTCATGACGGTGGAAGGCGAACCGGGGCCGGGGCCTGATTGAGATGAAGCGGCTCTGGACGATCATCGGCGTGGCGGACGTGGCGCGGAGTTGCACGTGGTACCAGCGGCTTTTGGATTTGCCGCAGACGGCGCCTGCGCATGACGACTTCGGGCAGATCGTCGATGCGGATGGGACGGTGTTGCTCTCTCTGCATGCGTGGGGCGCGGAGGAGCATCCGCCGTTGATGAGCCCGCATGACGTGAAGCCCGGCAACGGGCTGCTGTTGTTTTTCCGTGTCGATAATTTCGACGCGGCTTTGAAGACTGCGCGTGTGATGGGCGGAACGTTCGAAGAAGAGCCGCACGAGAATCCGAATACCGGGACTTCCGAGTTTTCGTTGCGCGATCCGGACGGATATTACGTGTCAATCAGCGCGGCGTAACTCACGCCTCCCGCGCGAACATCCCACCGATGAATGCGAGGACTGGGAGGCTCGTCAAAAACGTTGCGTGGTACCAGAGCGGAAATTTGTCCCAGAGTTGCATGTGGACCGGGATGAAGAGCGCGAGGAGGACGAGGCCGCCGACCAGGGGCGTGATGCGCGCGTCGCGCGTGGTGAGGCCTGCGAGGTAGGCGCCGATCAGCGATCCTGTTGCCGCGACGGCGAGGCGGGTCGCCATCATGGATGTGTCGAACGTCATCGCCTTTTCGACCGCGGCGTAGGCCGGCCAGGTCAGGCGCATGATGATGAACCCGATCGTGCCGACGGCGACGAACGTCACCACGTTGATCACCGCGCCCAGCGGTATGCGCCACCACATGTCCTTAACCCTCCTCGCCTTGGGCCACAGAATAGGGCAAGTCCGCGACGGGTGTCACCACGCGCGTCGTTCTCTATTCGGCCGCGCCTCTGCTATAGAAGCGCCCGGGGACACATCGACTCAGCCTGACCTTGATGACGCGCTGCTTGCAAGCGCGCGGCGCAAGGGGCGGCCACACCAAGGCGCTATGAACGACACCACTCGCAAGCTCGCCACCATCGTCGCGCTCGACGTTGCCGGGTACTCCGCGCGCACCGAGGCCGACGAGGCCAAGACCGTGGCGCAGATCAGTCTGCTGCGTCCAATAATCGAGGGCATCGCGAAGTCTCACGGCGGGCGCGTGTTCAACACAGCGGGCGACGGCTTCATGTTGGAGTTCGCTTCGAGCCTTAACGCCGTCAGCGCTGCGCTGGAGCTTGCCGACGAATGCCGGCCGCGGGTGCGTGTCGGCGTGCATGTGGGTGAGGTCTCCGTGCAGCCGAACGGCGATTTGCTGGGCCACGGCGTGAATGTCGCCGCGCGGTTGATGGCGAAGGCTGAGCCGGGATCTGCGATCATCTCCGCCGATGTCTGCCGCATGATCCGCGGTCCGCTTGCCGAACGCTTCGCTTCGCGCGGTACCGTCCAACTCGACAAGATGGCTGAGACCATCGAAATCTTCGCGCCTTCCGCGGGTACGCACGCGACAACACCGGCGAAGCCGAAGGCGGCGCCGCTGAGCGCGCTCGCGTGGAAATGGCCGGAGCCTCGTATTGCGGCGGCGATCGGCGTTGCGGTCGTGGTGCTGATCGCCCTCATCGTGTGGCTGACGCGTTCGCCAACGCCGGGTGGACCGGGCGCGGAGGCGGCGTCCATTGCTGTGCTTCCGTTCGCCGACATGTCGTCAGGCCAGGACCAGCAATATTTTTCCGACGGCATCTCCGAAGAGGTGCTGAACGTTCTGGCGCAGGTGAAGGATCTGCGCGTCGCGGGGCGCACATCGTCCTTCGCGTTCAAAGGTCAGAACAAAGATTTGCGCCAGATCGGCGAAATCCTGGGCGTCGGCTATATCGTCGAGGGCTCGATCCGCAAATCCGGCAACAAGGTTCGCGTCACGGCACAGCTCATCCAGGCGAAGGACGGCTATCATCAGTGGTCGAACACCTATGATCGCGACCTCAACGACATCTTCACCGTGCAGGACGAGATCGCGAAGGAGATCGTCTCGGAGATGAGCGCCGCGGTGCCGGCGCTCGCAGGCGCTTCCAAGACGCTGAAGCCGTCGGAGCGGGCTGATGACGTCAGCGCCTACGACCGCTTCCTGCTGGCGCGCGAGAAGATGACGATGGACGGCGGGCGCAAGGCTTACGAGGACGCGGTGAAGCTTCTCGACGAGGCGATCGCCGCCGATCCTCACTACGCGCCGGCGCTCGCCTGGCGATCCTACGCGGAGCAGATGCTGTCGGACGCGCCTGGCGCTGTCGGCGCAACGCCCGTGAAAACAGCTCTGCCGATCGTCAAGGATTTTGCCGACCGCGCGCTCGCCGAGGATCCGGGATCGGCCGAAGCACTGTTCGCAATCGGCAGCTACCACGGCCTGCTCTCAGACTCCGGAGACCCAAAGCGGATCGACAAGGCGATCGACTACTTGCGCAAGGCGACCGCGATCCGTTCGAATTTTTCACAAGCTGAAAACGACCTCGCCTATTTTCTGGGACGGAAGGGCGAGTTGGCGGAAGCGATGAAAATCCTTGCCAGCGTGCTTCAACGGGACCCCGGTCTGCGCGACGCCAACGTTATCTACGTGAACTACCTCATCGCGATGGGTCGCGCCGACGAGGCTGAAGCCACGCTCGCCCAATGGGCGAGGGTAAGCCCCAATCAGTCATCGATTAAGGCGATGCGCGTTACTGCGCTCGCCCAGCACGGCGACCTCGCTGCGGCTTGGCGCGCATCGGAAGAACTCAAGGGCGTTGAGGACAACTTGCTTAACATCCGCCGCTACTCCATTCGCTTGGCGCTCGGCGATGGCGACTGGATTCTTGGGTCCGACCTCCCAGGCCGGCGCAAGGCGTCTGGCGCCATACTCAAGGGCGAGAAGAAGCGGGCGCTCGAGCTTCTTGCCACCGATCCCGGAGCGACGGCGGTCGACGCGGGACTCGGCTCGTATGTTCCGATCCACTATGCCGCCGGCGATATCGCCGGGGCGGTTTCCTATTACGACGACAAGATCGGGTCGCCCGCGGCCGTGAAGGCCGGCCGCCTCGTGTGCAATTGCTCGCTCCTGCCCCTCTTGTTGGCGCTGAAGGAAACAGGTCACAAGGACACCAAGGGCGTGCTCGCGGCGTGGAAAGCCGCACACGATGAGCTGCGCGGGTTGTACAAGAATTCGCAACAGTTCCTGCGCGAGTCGGGCGAGATCGCGGCGTTCGAGGGCGATTTCGCGGCGGCAAAGGTGCATTACACGGCAGCGATCGACGCCGGTTGGCGCAGTGCGCTGTTCTTCGATCCGACCTACGTCAATTTCCTGCCGAAGGACGCCGCCTTCGATGCGATCCGCGCGCGAATGAAATCCCTGATCAACAAGGAGCGCACGGCCCTTGATCTCGCACCGCTCTGACCGACTAGTGCTTCGCTGACCAAAGGTCGTAGACGAGTCTGGCGGCGGCCACGTCCATGATGGCGATGCCGACGGAGTCGTAGATGACCGTCGCACCCTTCGGGACACTCTTGGTGCCGGAGAAAATCTCGCCCGCTTCGGCGAAGACTTCGCAGTTCGAGCCTCTGATGTTGCCGGCCTCTTTGCGTGCCGCATCTCTCGATTCCACGACGACCGTGTTCGCCATCGCGGCGTCGTCGAGTTCGCGCCCATCGGGCCCATTCCATCCGACGGCAGCCACGAACGCGCCGGGCTTCAGCCATTCGCCGCGCACGATCGGCGTCTTTGCAGCGGTCGTGCAGGCGACGATATCGGCGTCGCGCACGGCCGTTTCGGCGTTTGCGACGAACTTGGCGCCGAGACGTTCCGCCATTTGCCGGCCGCGTGTTTCGTCGCGCGCCCAGATCCGCAGTTCTTTCCAATCGCGCACTCTGCGCAGCGCCTCGACATGCGCGCCCGCTTGCACGCCATTGCCCATGATCGTCACCACGTCGACGGATTTCGGCGCGAGCGCGCGGGCGGCGGCGGCCGAGCCCGCGGCGGTTCGCATTTCGGTGATCAGCCGTCCGTCGAGCAACGCGAGCGGCGAGCCGTTGTCGATGTCCAGGACCACGATCACGCCCTGGTGGGTGGGAAGGCCGATTGCGGAATTGCCGTGGTAGAGCGTCACGATCTTCACGGCCATCGCCGTTCCGACAGCTGGCATGGCGGCGAAGACGGCATCGCGGCCGGGCACCGGAATGATCTGGCGGACAGGCTGCAGGACGGCGCCCGCCGAAAATTCCTTCAGCGCGTTTTGCGTCGTGTCGATGAGCGCTTCCCAATTCAGGATCGCGGCGATCTTGCGCTCGCCGATGACGGGCAGCGATTCAAGGTCCGCGTTGATGCGGTTCAGCGAACCGTCTCCTTCTCTTTGGGTGCCGAAACGCGGCGGGGCGTGGACTCGGCTTTGGGCTTGGGCAGGAGGCGGAAGCGCGTTTGGCACCACGCGAAATCAACGCCGACGTCCAGCAGCGCGTCGGAGCGTCCGCATGGGCAGGCGAATTCCATGACATCGAGGACGCGATAGGTCTCACCGGCGACCAAGGGCACCGGCTGACCTGTGGCATGATTTGGGGCGGCGTTGACGCATAGCACCAGATCGCCAGGACCGACTGGGTCGCTCATAACTTCCATCCGTTACCAGCGGGGAAGATAGACGTCCGGCCCGGGCGCGCCAAGCATCGCAAATGATCGAATCTCGCCTATGTTCCGGTTTGCGGCGACGCGTCCATCATCAACCCATCGACAAAAGCAGTGAATTTCGGCTGCACCAAGAGCGCTGTGCTTCGGTAGGTCTGCAAGAATTGCCGGAAGCCTGGCTCGCGCAGCCAAACGCGATAGGTTGCGCTGACACCATTGAACTGTTCGTCGTTCAGAAGCCGTTCGCGATGTTGCGTGAACACATCGAGCATCACGCCGAGCTGCCCAAGGCACAGCAACATGAACTGCCGCTGTTGTATTGCCTCTGCTGTCGCCGCCTGCCCGTTTCCAGCGAGGTAGGCGGCGCACTTGTCTGCATCGGAATAGCCGATCACTTGAGCCATCAACCTGTCGACGCGGCCCGCTTGAATGAGTGCGCGCGTATGCTTGGTATTCTGGTGGGCCTGCACACCCAGATAGATGAGAGACACCGCAACCGCCGCACTGCTGACAATGCTCGCGATGGATGCCAAATCAGAGAGATTCATTGATAGCCCCTTCGGAACCGATCCTGTGATGGCGAGTCTATGCAGAAACGCTCAATCTTGCGAGCCGTTGGGGGACTGATGGCCCCCTGCCCTTCACAAGCAGACGCGTTGGCTTCAAACTGGGCGGTAAGCAACCGGGACGACGTGCATGAAGATCGACGGTGGATGT
>JANLXP010000262.1:0-1360 GCA_031365165.1 Alphaproteobacteria bacterium | reverse complement strand
AGCGGCCGGAAGACGTGGCAGAGGCGCGCAAGATCGTCGGTGGACGCGCGGGCGTACTGTCGAAGATCGAGAAGCCGTCCGCGATCGAGCGCCTGCATGAGATTCTCGAGCTGTCCGATGCGGTGATGGTGGCGCGCGGCGATCTTGGCGTCGAGCTTCCGGTCGAGCATGTGCCGGGCAAGCAGAAACAAATCACCAGGGCGGCGCGCGCGGCGGGTAAGCCGGTCGTCGTCGCGACGCAAATGTTGGAATCGATGATCACGAGTCCGATCCCGACGCGTGCGGAAGTCTCAGACGTCGCGACGGCGGTCTTCGATGGCGCGGACGCGGTGATGCTGTCGGCGGAGTCAGCGTCAGGGAAATATCCGGTCGAGGCCGTGAGCATGATGGACCGCGTCGCGCGCTCGATCGAGGGCGATGCGCAGTATCGCATGGTGATGGACGCGCAGCGTTCGGAGCCGGAAGCCACAACGCCCGATGCGATCACGGCGGCATCGCGCCAAGTTGCACAGACGCTAAAGGCTGCAGCTATCGTGTGTTGGACGGGATCGGGATCGACCGGCTTGCGCGCGTCGCGCGAGCGGCCGGGCGTGCCGATCATCGCGCTGACGCCGGTTGCAACCACGGGGCGCAGGCTTGCGATCGCGTGGGGCTTGCACTGCGTCGTGACGGAAGACGCGCACGATCACGAAGACATGGTCGATCGCGCGTGTCAGATCGCGTTTCGCGAGGGGTTCGCTTCGGTCGGTCAGCGGATCGTGGTTACAGCCGGCGTGCCGCTTGGGACGCCGGGCGCGACGAACCTGCTGCGGGTTGCCTTTGTGGGACGCCGAACGTCGGGCGTTCCAGGCGCCTAGGTCGGCGGCGGCTTCTTTTCTGCGTCGTTGGTGAGTTGGCCGGCGCGGCGGGCGATGGCTTCGAGCATCGGGTTCAGCACCACGGCACGACGGTAAGCTGCCAGCGCGGCCGATTTGTCACCGGCAACCTCGGCGATTTGGCCGATGATGGCGAGCGCGCGGAAGTGGCGCGGTTCGAGGTCGAGCGCTTTCTCCAAATCGGCGGCAGCTTCTTGCTGGCTATCCATGGCGACCAGAAGTTCCGCGCGGCGGAACCAGACTTGCGCGTAGGTGGGTCTCATCTCGGCCACGGCGTCGAGCAGCTTTTTTCCCGTCGCGAAGTCTTGTGCCGTGACGGCGGTTTGCGCGCGCACCATCAGCACGTCGACAGTGTCGCTGCCAGTCAGCGTCCAGATCTCGACGATCTTCGCTTCGATAGCGGCGGACTCCGGCGCGGTGCGCACCGCGGCGAGTTGGGTAAACAGGCGGTCGAGACGCGGGTCGTTCTGATCCGCGTGGGCCGG
>JANLXP010000239.1:0-4261 GCA_031365165.1 Alphaproteobacteria bacterium | reverse complement strand
CTATCTGGATGAAAACCTCGCGCTCTATCTCGACGGCGGCTACCAAGAGAGCCTTAGCAAGGACATCAGCGGTTACCGCGCAGGCATCGGCCTCAAGCTGTACTGGTAACGTCCACAGTTATTTCCATCGTAGAAAGGCCGTGGGTTTCCGCGGCCTTTTCTTTTGCGCTGTTCGCGCGGCCTGGAAGTGCTAAATCCGACTGATGTCCACCGTCCTCATCACCGGCGCCTCTTCGGGTATCGGCCGCGAATCTGCGGTCCGCCTGGCCGAACGCGGCCATCACGTGCTCGCGGCCGCGCGCACGCTTCCGGCGCTCGAACAGGTCCGCAAAACCACCAAGGGCCGGATCGACGCGCTGGAGCTCGACGTTACTTCGCAAAGCTCGGTCGACGCCGCCAAGCGCGAGATCACCTCGATCGTGGGTCAAGCCGGCATCGATGTTCTAATCAACAACGCGGCCTACACGCTGACCGGCCCCTTGGAAGAGGTCGGCGACGCCGACCTGAAGGCGCAGTTCGAAACCAACGTCTTCGGGCCGATGCGCATGATCCGCACCTTCGTGCCTGAGATGCGCGCACGCGGCGCCGGGCGCGTCATCAATATCTCAAGCGTCGTGGGCCGCCTCGCCCTACCGTTTTTCGGTCCCTACAACGCCACAAAGCATGCCATCGAGGCGCTGTCGGACTCGCTGCGCAATGAACTCAAGCCGTTCGGCATCGAGGTCGTGATCATCGAACCAGGCGCGATCAACACCGGCGTCAGCGAAACCGACCGCAAGGCGATGGAAGACCACGCGGCACAAGGCTCGCCCTACGCCGATCAAATCAACAAACTGCTGGCGTTCCAGAAAGACATGAACGCAAACGCTGCAAAGCCCGAAGTGGTGGCCCGCGCGATCGTGCGCGCCGTCGAGGCCGAAAAGCCCCGCGCGCGTTACGTCGTACCGCTGTTCCGTGCCCGCGCTCTGATCGCGCTCGCGGAGTTCCTGCCGACGGAAGTTTCGGACGCATTGCTGAGAAGCGTTATGGGTCTGCGCGGCGCGCGTGCCCCACGAACTCTTGAGCGCTAGCGAAAGCCGCTGCGCTCGCCCTGTGACAGCGTGCGGAGTGCCTTCGCCGCAACGTCGACCGGTTGCGTGAGCACGGCATCGAAAAACGCCTTCATGATGCGGCACGTCTTTGCCGGATCGCCGCTTCCGCTCAAAAGAACCTCAACGTCTTCCGGCGGAATACCCGTCGCCTGAGACGCCTCCGCAAAGGCCTGCGCCGTCAGCTGCGTGAATTGCTCCGTGTTCATGCGCTCGACGGTTTCGTCGCGGCTCGCCGACAATACTCTGAGGGTCGTTGCCGTGTTTCGCTCGACAAGCTCGGGGCTGAGCCGCGTGTCGATGTCTTCTTTCAATCGGCCAAGCGCGTAGCCGGCGCACGGCTCGAACTCTTTGTGCTCGCCCAAATACGCCAGCACATCGCGCATCACGGCATAGATCTCGTAGGTCAACTCGTCGGGCAGGAACGCTGTCTTGTCCGCGACATAGGAGAGCAGAAGCCCCTTCGCATTCGCGCGCACTTCATCGGCACCCTTGCCGTCCTGCTGATCGCGCAATATCGACGTTTCAAGGCGCTCGTAAAGCAAACGGTCGCGTTTGCCGATCTCGTTCATGTACGGCAGCACTTGCGCCACCGGCACGCGCGTATTCCAAAGCGCGCCGGAGAACCAATCGCCAACGATGCCAAAGCCCACGATGAGGCCCAATACCCCGCCCGCGATGGCAAGCCAATACGGGCGGAAGGGCAACCGCCGCCACCACCGCTCAAGCGCCCACGCTATCCCGAAAGGAACCGCCGCGCCTCCAACGAGAGCGGCAAGCACGATAATCACACCAGCCAAGTCCATGGGTGGGGAGTATAAGCACTGTCCCCGCAAAGGCCAGAACCTCGCGCGAGTACAACCGAAAGTCATGAATCGACGTACACTGAATTTATCGTAAGCTTCACCGTTCTTTCACACGCGAGAGCCTCTCTGCCCATGCGGCGCAAGTCACCCAACCCGCCACGAACGTCGGTAAGTTCGCGGCCGAGCTACGAGCTCCCCGCACTCGACGCTCAATTTTTGCTCGGCGATTCGATGCGCGGCGTGCGTTTCCTGCTGGAATACGCCAAGGCGGAGGAACTGCTGCGCCTGGCCAACATCCGCTCGACGATCGTCGTGTTCGGCTCTGCCCGCACGAAGCCATCACATCGTTGGTACAAGGCCGCCCGCGAGTTCGGCCGCATCGCCTCGCTTCGCGGCGGGGCCTGCAACCCGGACGACAAAGAGCGGAACAACGTCATCGCAACCGGTGGTGGTCCGGGCACGATGGAAGCTGCGAATCGCGGCGCAGCCGACGCCGATGCGCCGTCGATCGGTTTCAACATCCAACTGCCGCATGAGCAAGAACCCAACCGCTATTCGACGCCCGACCTCACCTTTCAGTTTCACTACTTCGCCATGCGCAAGATGCACCTGGCGATGCGCGCCAATGGGCTGGTCGTCTTTCCGGGCGGGTTCGGCACGCTGGATGAACTGTTCGAGCTGTTGACGCTGCGCCAGACCGGCAAGATCGACGCGCTCCCGGTGGTTCTCTTCGACCGCGATTACTGGACCCGCCTAATTAACTTCGAAGCACTCGTCGAAGCCGAAATGATCGAACGCGACGATCTAAACCTCTTCAGCTACGCCGACGATCCGGAAGAAGTTTGGACGAAACTCGTCGCCGGTGGCCTCCAAGCCAAGGGCCCCGCAAAGCTTCGCTAGCGCGGCTCGCACACGGGATCGGTCGCACCCTCAGGCAGGTGGCAGATCATGTCGTCGTTCACGGGGCCCAGCGTCTCTGGCGAAACCTGATCCAGCACCAACCGCCGGCCGTCCTTCACCGTCGTCTTGAGCAACTGTTCGATCCGCTTCGCGTCCGGCATCGCCGTCGCCGTTGACGCGAAGAACCATGACCGCCGCGCCTTCGGCTTCGGCGCCGCCGACGACGCCCCCAGCAGATGCTGCATAACCGAGGTCTTCCGCCCAAGCGCCGCCCGATTCATCTTGGCAAGCGTCGTCCCGGCTTGCGACATCGCAACCGACATCTGCGTCTCGCGCCGGTAGATGCTCGACGTCGGACCGTCACCCCGTGTAAGCCGTGCCTGCTCCAGGATTTCGTGCACGACCTTCGTCACCGGCTTTCGCTTATCGCGCTCGCTTTTTTTCATCTTCCTATCCACCTAACTGATCTTGGCGCGCACCCACTCCGCCCGCCCCTTCTTGATATGGAGCGCGAGAATGGGTTCGGCCACGGTCTGACTGCCGGTCAATTCATGTTCGATGACCGACAAACGAACGAGTTTCGACGCGTACTGCGCAAGCATCTCCGGCGACGCAGAGTTCACGACTTCCGCGACCCGCATCTCCATCGCATGCCGCGCAATGTCGTCGCCCGCCATCAAGATCGCCCGCGCAATCGCCAGGGGCGCCTGATCGAACGTCTGCAACACGGACTTCGCGAGCCCCGTATCCTTCTTCGCGATCTCACCGCCGACGGCGCTCAACAACGACGTGATGCCTTGGCGCATCAACTGGAAGATCATGTATTTGTAGCCGGGCTGTGCGCCACGCAGGAGGGCGTCGATCAAATCGGCTTGCGCAAACGAGCGGATGATCGCGGGTTCCCGTTGGTTCGGCGCGGCGCTCGCCACCATCTCGTGCTTGACGATCCCGCCGAACGCGCTACCCACACGCAGTTCCAGATACATCGGCCGCACGTCGCTCGCTCCATAGCCCATGAAAACGATGCCGGTCTTCGGCACGCCCGGCGGCATCCAATCGGTCACACACGATGCCACTGCAATCTCGGCCAGCGCGGCCTTTGTCTCGGCAGGCACGAAGCCCTCGCCAAACATCGACCCCAGCATGCCGCTCAACAGCCGGTTCAAATATTGGTCGAGCAGCGCGACCAGCCGCGGCGAACTCTCGCCGATCGTGGGCCGGCGCGATGGCGTCTCGCCCTGCGGCAGAAACAGGTTCTGGAAATAGTCGCCGGAAAATTGCGTCTCGAACCTGAGCATGTCGAGCGCGCGCGACAAGGCTTGCGCCTTCTGCCCGCTCGAAAGCTCCACGCACTGATGGTACCGCTGCACCAAGGCCGCGATATAAATCGCAAAGCTCAGCCGCTCCTGCCCTTCCTCGAGCGGCAGCAGCTCCTGCGCCTTCGCGTCGGTGCCCGACGTCCAGCGC
>JANLXP010000229.1:0-1905 GCA_031365165.1 Alphaproteobacteria bacterium | reverse complement strand
GGCCCGCCTTGAGCAAACAGCAAAATCCTCCCGAGCACATCGCAATTTGCGGCGGTGGTGCCAGCGCGGTTTTGCTGCTTCACGCGCTGCGCAAAAACGCCGACCGCCCGCTTCACGTCACGATCATTGAAGAACGCGCGCTGGCCGGAACGGGCACCGCCTATTCGACGCCAAGCCCGTCGCACATGTTGAATGTCCCCGCCGGCCGCATGTCCGCCGACGCCGGCGATCCGAACGAGTTCGTCGCCTGGCTCGCCGAAAATTCGCCGGCCGAAAGCTTCACGGCAAAGTCTTTTGTTCCGCGCAGGCTTTATGGCGCCTATCTCAAGAACCTGCTCGCGACGGCCTCGATGGATCGCCGCTCGAACGTGCAGGTCAAGTTTCGCAAAGGCACGGTCGTTGCAGCTGAACCCAGCACGCGGCACTGGACGCTGACACTGGACAATGGCGGCGCGGTCGCCGCCGACGCGGTGGTGATCGCGACCGGAAATGCTCCGCCGCGCCCGCACTTCACGGCCGACAACGCGGTAAGCGACCTCATCATCAATGATCCGTGGGATGTGGAGGCCAAGTCCAACATTCCGCGCACGGCAAACCTCGCGTTGATCGGTTCGGGGTTGACGGCTGTCGACGTCGCGATGGAGTTGCTCGACAAAGGTCACCGCGGCCAAATCCGCATGATCTCGCGCCATGGGCTCCTGCCGCGGCAGCACGCGCCCGCGATGGTCGCAGCGCCCTGGCTGTTCCCGCCCTACCCGACCTCGATCGCCGAGCTCATGCGTCGGACGCGGGCTGAAGCGCACAGCATTCCGGGCCAAGACGCATGGCGAACCGCCATCGACGCGCTCAGGCCTCATCTGCCCGCAATTTGGGCAGCACTCGGCGACAGCGACAGGGCGCGCTTTCTGCGTCACGTCCGCCCGTTCTGGGAAGTGCACCGTCACCGCATGGCGCCTGAAGTTGCCGCACGCGTTCAAAGCGCAATCGAACAACGCCGCATTGTCATCGAGCAAGGCAGACTTCTGGGCACAGAGGGTGCCATCTTGGGCGGACTCAGCCTGCGCGTGAAAGCAAAGGGCCGCGTATCTCGACTACCCGTCGACATGGCGATCAATTGCACCGGCCCCGAGTGCGACCCACTCGCTTCGCGCAATCCGCTCATTGTGGACCTGTTGCAAAGAGGTTTCGCGCGCCCCGATCCGTTGCATTTGGGCCTCGACACCGACGCGCACAATCGCGTCGTCGCAGCCGACGGGGCGCTTCAGAACGGCCTTTATGCCGTAGGGCCGGTCGCCCGTGGCCGCCTCTGGGAAGTCACCGCAATCCCCGAAATCCGGCAACAGGCAGCTCACCTCTCTTAATCTCTATTGACTTGATAGACATTACGGATAAAGTCGTTTCAACACTGGGTGGTAAGGGCGCGCGACCAGGCCGCCCAAGGGAGATGTAGGACCATGGTCAAGACACGTTTCTCCGCATCGGCATCGCTACTGGTTTTGGCGATGGTGAGCGCAGGGCCCGCGCTGGCCGGCGAAAAGGAAAGTCTGAAGGCGCAAATCGAAGCGCTCAAGAAGCAGCTCGCCGAGCAGCAACAAAAGCTCGAAGAACTCTCGACCCAGGTTCAAGACGTAAAGGTCTCGGCCGGCAACCAATTCTCGGAAACGCAGCGCCAGGCCGCCGAGGCGCCGAAGGTGCAAATCAAAGACGCGCGCCCGACCTTCATTACCGGCGACGGCAAGTACTCGGTCTCACTGCGCGGCCGCTTCCAGTTCGACTACGCGCATTACATCCAAAATCCGGACGGCGGCCCCGCGAACGTCGACTTCCGCCGTGGCTCGTTCGGCGACGCGACAGAAGCCGTGCGCGCGCGCGACCTCAACGACGGCACCAATTTCCGTCGCGCTC